>JAKAEN010000237.1 GCA_021818355.1 Actinomycetes bacterium
CGTCGTCCTGCCTCAGCGCCTGATCCTCGGACCGCGCTGGCTGATCCCGGCCCTCGAGCTTGGCCTGCTCATTCCTCTAACCCTCTCCAGCCCCTTCCGCGACGACACCGAGACCAAGGTCCTCAGATATCTTGCCATCGGCGTCATCGGCCTCCTCAACCTGGCCAACGCAGCCTCGGTCTGGTTCCTCGTCCATGACCTGCTCACCGGGGGCAGGACGAGCGGGACACAGCTGGTCTACTCCGCGATCGCGATTTGGCTCACCAACGTGATCGTCTTCGGCCTTTGGTTCTGGGAGCTCGATCGCGGCGGTCCGGCTGCCAGAGCGGCCGGCGAGAAGCGTTGGCCCGCTTTTCTCTTTCCGCAGATGCTGCAAGACGGCTTGGCCGACCCCTCGTGGATGCCCGGTTTCATCGACTACCTCTTCGTCGCTTTCACCAACGCGACCGCCTTCAGCCCCACCGACACCATGCCGCTCACCGGCGCGGCCAAGGCTCTGATGACGATCGAGGCGCTGATTTCGGTGATCACCGTCGTCATGGTTGCGGGACGGGCCGTCAATATACTTCCCTAACGCGAGGCGGGGGCGCAACAGATGATGTTCGTGCGGGATGATCGGCACCGGAGCGAAGGAATCTCCGCTCCCGACGCTCTTTGGAACGCCGAAGCCTACGACGCCTGGTTCGTGCACTCACCTGGAGCGGACATCTTTGCCGTCGAGTCGTCCGCCCTCCTGCGCGAAGTATCCCCGGCCGGGGGGCAGACCATCCTGGATGCCGGCTGCGGCACTGGACGGCTGATGGCCGCCATTTCCGCCACCGGAGCCGCCGTGGTCGGTGTCGACCCTGATCGGGGAATGGCCCGCATCGCGGATCGACTGGGAAATGGGATGGTGGCCAGATCGCGCGCTGAGGCTCTCCCTTTCCCCGATGGCCGCTTCGACGCGACGGTGGCGATGACGGTGCTCGAGTTCGTCGACGACTTCCGCATTGTCCTGCAGGAGATGGCCAGGGTAACTCGAACCAGCGGACGCATCGTCATCGGCGCCCTCAATCCGATCAGCCCGTGGGGTCTTGGCCTGCTGAGGCAACGCCACCAGGTCCCGTGGATTGCGGCACGCTTTCCGCCGCGTCGCTCGCTGGCCGCCGAGCTGAGTCTCTACGGACCAACCCGGGTCACCGGTGTGGCACTCGGCGGCATCGCCAATGCGAGGCCTGCGCTACTCGGCAGGTACTGCGGCTTTCAGGTGATCGCCTGCCTGAAGCAATAGGGGACCCGAACTACAGCGCGACCGAAGGAGCCGACACAGGACGCAAGGTGAGGGTGGAGGTGAATCTGTGAGTGACCGCGTTGACCTCGGTGGAGAGCACACCGCGATAGTGAACGCCCGTCGACGAGTGCGCCACTACGCCGATCGCAGTTGAATCGAACGATGTCGCCCTGCCGAAGATCGTGTCGCCACGCCCCAAGGCAAGCGAGAAGCGCGATCCTTCGAGAGCCAGAGTGCCGTTCGGCTCCGGCGTGCCTCTGGCGAAAAGGTGAAGGGCGGATTGGCGCGACGGCGCGAGCCCACGGCCGGAGAAGACCACGGCGAGCACCCCGACCCGGTTGGGCAAGCCGACCTGCACCCGCCCGTCGATGCGGAAGATCAACGGCCGCTGCTCATGGACGTGCGCGACGCGGCCACCCAGAGATCTCGCGACGGCGACATGCACCGGCTTGATCCCGGCGCTCTGGCGATGCATTATCCAAAACGCGGCCGAGATTGACGCAAGGCCAAGGACCAGTGCGCCGGACGCGATGAGCTTCGGAGCGGACGCCTTGAGGATCGTGGATGCCTTCACCGCCCCCCTCCGCCTTGACACTGATGCAACAATACCGCGAGGAAGTGCTGCAAGTGCACCACGTATTGCACAGCGCACCTCGCTCATCGAAGGACAATACAGCAGGGAAGCTGAAAGGGACCTGTGTACCAGGAACCTTCACCGGGAGCTACCCAGCCCTCCAACCGTGTGACGCCCGACAGGTAGGCTTTTGAGCGACTCCGCACCACTGGCTGGGAGAAGCAATGTCCCCTACCGGGCAAACCAGGAACACCTACCGGGTCGGTGACCTCATAGATCTGGCCAAGGCGCGCCTGTCCGAGCTCGGAGACTCGCGTGCGCCCCTGATGGTGGAAGGATTCGTCTCCTTCAACGCGAACACGGCTCGTTACGACCACAAGTACTTCAGCCTGTGCCAGTACTCCGACCCCAACCTCCCGGTGGGGAAGCCGCTCGCGAAACTGGAGGCGGTCATCTTCGCAAACCGCTTCGCGGTGATCTCGTCCCAGCTTCGCCAGATCTCCATGAACTTCACTCCCGACCTGCGGGCGGTCTTCCTCGGATACCTGGAGATCTACAAGCCGACCGGCAAGCTCCAGCTGGTGGTCGTGGGGATCGACATCGAGCGCACCAAGCAGATCACCGAAGGCGCGAAGGACATTCTTCGCGCCAAGCTGAAAGCCGAGGGGGTCTTCGACCTGAACCGCCAGCTAAGGGTGCCGCTGGTGCCACTCAGAATCGCTCTGGTGACCTCGAGGGGCTCGGCGGCGGAGTCAGACTTCATGACCAAGCTCGCGACCGACCGATACAAGTTCAGGGTCACCCGAGTCTATGTGAACACCTCCGGCCAGAACGTTTCGTTCTCGGTGCCCGACGCTCTGGCAAAGCTCAACGAACGCGCTGCGGAGTTCGATCTGGTAGTGCTCGCACGCGGAGGTGGGGACCACGTAGATCTCGCGAACTTCTCGCTGGAGGGCCCTGTTCGCGCCGTGGCCACATGCAATATCCCGGTGTGGGCCGCGATCGGCCACTCCACCGACGACGTGCTCGTGAACGAGGTTGCGAACCGATCGCTCTCCAACCCGAACGATGCGGCCTCAGAACTGAACTCGGTCGTCTCGGCGTTCGAGCGCATCCTCGCGGACCGCGCCAATGAGCTTGCATCCGTGGCACAAAGGGCCATGGACGTGGGCGCCGCGCGCTTCGAACGAGTGCGTTCGGTTCTCTACTCCTCCGCCTCTCATCGTCTTGCGGACTTCCGGGCCGTGCCCGCCGATCTCGGCTGGGAGCTGAAGATGGCCATGAAGGGACGCCTGGATCGTCATCGGGCGGAGATCACCGAGGTTGGTGGACAGCTTCGGGCGTCAGCTCGGATTCGCCTCATGCGCGCGCGCTACTCCACAGAAGCCCTCGCTTCGGCGCTGGACCGCAGCGGGACCGGCGAGACGCTGGCGCGAGGGATGGCGGCAGTCGTGTCCGTGCGGGATCGCGTCCGTGCCGCCGCCCTCGGTACGCTCGGCATGAGCGGTTCGCGCCTGAACGTTCTCGAAAGCAGGATCGAAGGTCTGGATCCCGCACATGTCCTGGCCAGCGGCTATGCGATGGTACTGCAAGATGGCAAACGGATCACCTCGGCGGTGGAGCTGTCCATCGGCGAAACGGTACAGGCAAGGTTTGTGGACGGATTGGCCGAGGCTACGATCGACACGATCATGGTCGAGCCGGCCCGGGGCGACGGAACGGAGCAGTAGTTGGCAAGTAACAACGAGAGCGATGCGAAGGAGGTCTCCTTCGAGGAGGCGCTGGAGCGTATCGAGGCCATAATCAAGAGAATCCAGTCAGGCAAATCTCTCGACTCACTCGTCGAGGACGTGAAGGAGGCGAAGGTCCTCATCGCCCTTTGCGAGCGCAAGATTTCCTGGACGGAGAGCGAGTTGGCAAAGATGCTCGGCGATCATGCGGCCGAGGAAGAGGACGCGTAACTCAGTCTGGCTCAAGTCCGCGGGTCCTTCGCGGTCTCAGCGTTGGGAGCGGAGCCAATGACAATCCGCCCTGGAGCGGCAGACCGTTAGACTCGACTTCTGCCGCTGCTTCCGCCGAAGCGCGAGGCGCCGGCAAGTTGCCCCCGTAGCTCAGGGGATAGAGCAGTGGTTTCCTAAACCATGTGCGCAGGTTCGAATCCTGCCGGGGGCACCAGTTCCGGGTTCGCTTCTTGATCGCGCCACTCATGCAGGCCGCCGGCGAGCAGGCAGGCGCGAACGTGGGGTGGAGCCTCGGACAGGACCCAACCCAACCAACCTCTCCCGGCCCTCCCCAAAGGCAAGGCGGTCACGGCCGCCGTCCTGGGGGAGGCGCGCGCGCCCACCGAGGCCGCGGCTTTGGTTGCGCAACTTCGGGCCTCGCCAGGAAATGCGGCGCCAAGCAAAGACGCGAATCGTCCTCGATCCGAGGGACCGCCTATCACCTCGTCTGGTTTGCACGGCAGCACGGACGACTTAACGAGCCGCTTGGTTAGCCTTCGTTATATAATCGGCACGCCT
>JAKAEN010000018.1 GCA_021818355.1 Actinomycetes bacterium
GCCCCACGCTCCCAGAATCCAGGTCCGACCGGCTCGTCATACCCGGCCTGAGCCCGGATGTAGCCGGAGGAGTCGACGTAAAGGGGAAGCTGCGGCAACGGCCGCGGGGCCGGGCCGAAGACCGGGTTGGCCCCGGTGAGAACGTCGAACAGGGACTGATGGCAAGGGCACAGCAGCTGCTGCGTGAGCTCCTGATAGAGGCCCACCGGGCAGCCGGCATGCGTGCATATCTTGGAAAAAGCAAGGTAGCCCTGGGGACCCCAGGTCTCCCTTCCGGGGCGAGTGGTGATATCCGTGTTCGCCACCCTGATCAGCACGGTCTGGGAGATCGCTCCACCCACGTCGTAGGAGGGAAAGACGGTCACCATCCCGCCGACTTCGAGGGTGTTGACGGTAACGACGCCGCCGTTGGCGTCCACTAGCTGGGCGCCTTTCTTCCACGGCGTCGTGTACAGGGCCTTCTTCGGCTGCGGGCCGAGGGAGCGCAGGAAGGGGAAGAGGTTCACGAGTCCGAAGACGCCGATCGAGGCGCCCATGAGCTTCATGAGGAACGGCCGGCGCCCCATCTGGCGCTGCCCGCGGTCAAGGCTGGCCAGGAAGGCCTGCCTCTCCGCGATTTCACTCTTCAACACCTCGCGCTCCTGGGAGTAGGGGCCCTGTGGCACCAGGTACTTGCCCCAGGCCACCATCCCCACGCCGATCCCGGTAAGGATCACGAAGAGCAGCGCGCCTTCGATCTGGGGCTGGCCGCCGAGCACGAATGCAACCGCCAGTGCGATGCTGGCTAGAACGGAGACGACAAAGGCCAGGGCGACAAGCATCTCGACGCCACGCTTGCCCTGCACTATCTCGACTTCGGGCGGGGTGAACGCCCCGTCACGCTCGACCTTGGTCACTTGGCCCTCCCGCCGATCCATAGACCTGCCAGCATGACCGTGCCGAGGCCGATGATGATGCCGACGAATCCCTCCGTCACAGGACCGACATGGCCGATGGCGATGCCGCCACGGTCATTCGGAGCCTTCAGGTAGTTGACGTACTTGACGATGTCAGCCACCTGCTGGTCCGTAAGGGTGTTGGGGCCGAACCTGGGCATGTTGCCAGGACCGGTTCTAACGGCCTCGGCTGCCTGGGTCGTGGTCGCAGCCATAAGGCTCGGAGCGAAGACCCCGCTCGCCAGCGCATCACCGGCGCCGGTGATGGTGTGACATGCGGCACAGTTCGTAGAGAAAAGGGACTCTCCTTGGGCCAGGCTCGCCAGCGATAGATTCACGTTCGGAATCGCCGGCCCTCCAGGGGCAAGAGAGGAGACATAAGCGTCGATCGCCAGAGTCTGGGAGCGGGAGAACCGCGGCGGCTTTTGGACCGCCTGCACCGTCGGATCCGCCAGCGGCATTCTTCCCGTGGAAACCCAGAAGTCGATCGTCGCGGCTCCTAACCCCTGGAGGTTCGGCGCACGCGTAGTTCCTTGGGCCTCGGTGCCGTGGCAGCTCGAGCAGTTCTCGAGGAAGAGGGACTTGCCGTACGGGATGGAAGCGGGGTTGAGCTTCTCGTAGGTGATGGCGCCCCCGGCGCTGTTTTGCGTACCCCCGTAGATGTAGGAGCCCGTGTACCCGTAGTTCCCAAGATCAGAGGGGTTGTTGGACTGCGCCGCGCCGGCCTGGGGAAGCAGAGCAAGCGTGGTGATCCCCGCAGCGGCCACCCCGACCGCTGCCGGCAGTAATACGCGCCGCTTCAGCCTGGGAAGCTTGGCGCCCCTGCGACGTTTTGTCGACAATTCTCGAACTCCCTAGTGGATGAGGAAAAGCACCGAGTAGAGGCCCACCCAGACCACGTCTACAAAGTGCCAGTAATAGCTGAGCGACTGGATGACCGCGAGTTCACCCGGGTCGCTGGTCTTGCCCGCCATTCGACCGATCAGGAAGATCATTCCCACCAAGCCGAGGATGACGTGGAGGCCGTGCAGGCCGGTCATCACGAAGAAGAGCGAGCCGAAAGCGTTGGTGGACGGCGCGAAGAGCACATGGGTCCACTCATAGGCCTGGTTGGAGACGAAGGCTGCGCCCATGATGAGCGTGGCGACGATCCAACGGATGGCCGACTGCTTTCGCCCGTGCTCGGCCTCGTAGACCGCCTTCTGCATCGTGAACGACGACGCGACCAGGATGATCGTGAATATCCCGGACTGCAGCACGTCGAGCTTGATGCCCGCGGGCGGCCATGGCCCGTGAGCATTGGCCCGCAGTGTGAAGTAAGCGGCAAAGAGGCCCGAGAAGAACATGACCTCCGAGGAGAGCCAGACCATGGTCCCAACGCCGAGCATTGTCGGTCGGTTGAACCTGATCGGCTCTTTGGCCACCCCGCCGCGCGAAGTTATCGCTTCTGACGACATAATCCCCTATTCTTGCCCAAATGTACGGACATTCGTTGCCGCGCATGGGAGTTAAGCGAAAATTCGGGGTCCGGCGTCCGTCTCCCGAATTGGCGGGAACGACGCGGCCTCGAAGTTTGAATGCCTGCACCCTAGCTTGGCGTCAGCTGAACGCCGTATAAGCATATTTCTATCAAAGCTCAGCAAAGATTTCACATCGAGCATGTCATGCGCTTGCCGAGCCCGCCTCTCCCATCGGGGAAAGCATCCCCCAGGCGGCCATGGTGGGCCGCTCACGCGCCTCGAAGAGAAGGCTGAGGCGCTTTGTCGCCCGCGTGACCGCCGTGAAAAGGGCGGCTTTGGCTGCCAGAGGCTCGGAAAGCAGACGTGTAGGGGAGCCGACGACAACCGAATCGAACTCCAGTCCCTTGGCCTCGTCGATGCCGAGCACCTCCACCCGGACGCCATCCGGAACTCCCGAACAGCCCTGGAGTATCGTCTCGGCGACCTCCTGCGGCGTTCCGCCGGGCAGGATCACGCCAACCAGGCCCTCCTCTATCGCGGCCGCCTCGCGCGCGGCAGCGCTCGCCAGCGCCTCCACCATTGGCTCCCGAACCTCGGCGATCACCGGATAGATCCCCGTCGAACGGATGGCAACCGTCGGCTCAAGATCCAGCTCTTCGGTGTCGCAAAGCCGGTAGGCGAGGTCTGAGATCTCACGGGGGGTGCGGTAGTTGACGGTCAGCTTGTGGTACGACCACTTCTCAACCGCCTCGCGCATGGGCGCCGTGATCCGCTCCCAATCACGCTGGCCGTGAACCGAGGTGGTCTGGGCCAGATCGCCCACGAGCGTCATGGAGGAGCTGATGGTGCGGCGCCCGAGCACCCGCGCCTCCATGTAGGAAATCTCCTGTGCCTCGTCGACGACGATGTGTCCGAAGCGCTGCAATTCGGGCTCGCCCTTCTTGCGCATCGGCCCGAGAAGGACCGCGGCTTCGTCAAGCAGCGGGAGGTCCGAGCGGGCAAGCGTTCCGGGCCGGTAGGACTCCACCAGCAGTGCGACCTCGTCGTCAGTCAGCAGTCCGCGGCCTGCCAGTACGGCCAGCGCCTGATGGGAGTAGAGGTCCTCGAGCAGCTGGCGCGGCGTGAGCCGGGGCCAGATCCTCTCCAGGGCGCGCTGGAACTCGGGCAAAGCGCGGATGGCCTTCCCGGCCTCCTTTATCGCGTCGTCGGCGTCGGCGTTCGCATCGGCAAATTCCCCGAAGTCGGCGCTGGTCAGTTCGGGCGCGACCTCCTGGGGCTCGTGAGACTCGCGCAGGCGCTCCGCCAGGCTCAGGTAACCCGACGCCAATTGGGTGACGAGCACCGTCTCCAGGTAGCGCCGCCTCTCGTTGTGGGTCCCCGGCCGGCGCCTCGCCTTCCTGATGGCGGCCCGGCTCATCTCCCGGGTGACGGTCAGCTGCACCGATCCCAAGTAGAAGGAGAGGTGGCGCCCCAACGGCCGCTCCCGGTCCGAGACCGCCTTGAGGATGAGGGTGACCATCCGCCGATCCGCCTTGAGCCGCGCTTCGGCGTCGCTCTGCTCGCGCAGCTTCACGGACGGGTCGATCAAGGCGGGAATGGTGGTTATCTCCACCCCGGTCTCGCCGAGCGAGGGGAGCACTCTGTCGATGTACTTGGCGAAGGTGCGCGAGGGTGCCACCACCAGGACCTTTTGACGCTCCAGGCGGTTCCGATAGGTGTAGAGGAGGTAGGCCGCACGATGGAGGGCGACGGCTGTCTTGCCCGTGCCGGGCCCTCCCTGGACCACCGTCACTCCGGCGAGGGGGGCGCGGATAATCTCGTCCTGCTCGGCCTGGATGGTCGCCACGATGTCGCCCATGCGGCCGGTGCGTGACTGCTCGATGGCGTAGAAGAGAGCCCCCGGCCCGGCCAGGACCGGCCCGCCACCGGCTGCTCCGGTACCGTCGAAGGCCTCGTCCTCGATCCCGACGAGCTCTCCATGACGGAGCTCGAAGTGCCGGCGGAGAGAAAGCCCCATCGGGTCACGACCGGTGGCACGGTAGAAAGGCTCGGCGATTGGCGCCCTCCAGTCCACCACCAGAGGCTCCATGTCGCGATCGGCCACCGCCAAGCGGCCGATGTAGAAACGCTCGCTGGGACGGTCGCCCTCGGAGAGCCGATCGATACGGCCGAAGCAGAGCGCCAGGGAGCCGAAATCAAGCCGATCGAGGCGCTCCAGGGTCACCCTGACGATCACGTCACGCTCGGCGCGCGACTGGGGGGTGCCGCCCCGCTCGAGCGCGTAGGCCTCTTTGAGGGTCGCTTGCAGCTGGCCGCGGATCTCGTCCAGGCGGCGATAAGCGTTCTCGATATAGGCCCGCTCGCTCTCGAGTTCTGGATGCATATCCAAGGCCAAAGAATCCTCTCGAATCGTCGGCAGTGACCCGTCTCACGGGTGAGGCGGCTCTCCCGTCCCACGGCGAAACCAGGCAGCCTAAATAGGCTAGTGTCCCCCGCGGCCAGGGCGGCTAGGCCCGCGACCCCGCCTCGCCGCGCTGGACAATCGGCGCCACAGGCCTACCGGGGGATAGGATCGAAGGGTTGACGGCCGTTACGTGGCCGTCAGCCTCGAGACATCGGTGGAGACGGGATGGACCAGCCAAAGGACGACGCCCAGGGAGATGGGAGCAGGGTCGGGGCGGCCTTTCTGGACGCTCTCGCCGGAAACCCCGTCCAGCGGGTGCCGGTCTGGTTCATGCGCCAAGCGGGTCGCTCCCTTCCCGAGTACAGAGCGCTTCGCGGCGTCGGATCGATACTGGACGCGCTACGCCAGCCCGACCTGGCGGCGGAGATCACCATGCAGCCTGTTCGGCGCTACGGCGTGGACGCCGCGATTCTCTACTCGGACATAATCGTCCCGGTTCACGCGGCCGGCTTCGGAATGGACATCGTTCCCGGAAGAGGGCCGGTGGCGGAGCATCCATTCCGCGAGTCGGCCGACCTCGCCAGACTGAGCAGGTTTAGCGCGGACGAGGATTGCGACTACGTTGCCAGCACCGTCAAGCTGGTGGCGGCGGAGTCTCCAGTGCCACTGATCGGCCTTGCCGGGGCGCCGTTCACAGTGGCCAGCTACCTGATCGAGGGCGAGCCGAGCCGCAGCTTCGTGCGCACCAAGCAGCTGATGCACCAGGAGCCCGGGCTCTTTCACGCACTGTGCGCGCGCCTGGTCGATATGACCGTCGACTTCCTGTCCATGCAGGCCGGCGCGGGAGCCCAGGCGCTGCAGATCTTCGACTCCTGGGTAGGCGCCCTCTCCGAACGCGAGTACCGGCGCTTCGTCCTTCCCCATATGAAGGAGATCTTCTCCCGCACCACCGAGCTTGACCTTCCGGTCATTCTCTTCGGGACAAACACCAATCACCTGTTGGAGGCATTGCGGGAAACCGGGTCCCGCGCCATCGGACTCGACCACCGAACCGAGATACCAGAAGCGGTCGATCGCCTTGGCGTCGGGACGGCGGTACAGGGGAACCTGGACCCGACCATCTGCCTCTGCTCCTACGACGTCGTCGAGGAGGAGGCGCGCGCCGTGCTCGAGGAGTCGAGAGCCGCCAGCGCCTACGTCTTCAATCTCGGTCACGGGGTCTTTCCCGAGACCGACCCCGGGAAGCTCGCGGGCCTGGTCGAGTTCGTTCACGAGCAGGGGCTTGCAA
Organism: Actinomycetes bacterium; assembly: GCA_021818355.1. Classification (GTDB taxonomy): domain Bacteria; phylum Actinomycetota; class Acidimicrobiia; order Acidimicrobiales; family Acidimicrobiaceae; genus Acidithrix. Next base: position 6,088 of record JAKAEN010000018.1, read on the forward strand.
TCCGCCAGGCCGAGGGCCGCTGAATGCTGGCCGTGGTCGGAGGAGGTATCTCCGGGATCGCCGCCGCTTTCGAGCTCTTGGAGCAAGGGGTCTCCCCCGAGGAACTGGTACTCGTCGAGGCCCAGGATTCCATGGGCGGCAAGATCCGTTCCATCGAGATGGCGGGCAAGCGGGTTGAGGTCGGGCCAGACGCCTTCCTGACGCGCACGTCCGCCCCGACGGATCTGGCCGCCAAAGTCGGGTTGAGCGAGGACCTGGTTCGCCCACGCAGCTTTAGCGCCGCCATCTGGGCACGAGGCAAGCGGCACCCCAGCCCGGAAGGAATCATGCTGGGCGTCCCGGTCTCGGTCGGCCAGTTCGTGCGCACCTCAGCGGTGTTGAGCCCACTGGGACGCCTGCGCGCACTTCTCGACGTGGTATTACCCAAGACCCGCCTCGCCGACGATGCGACGATTTCGCACCTTGTCCGCTCACGCTTCGGGCGGGAGGTGGACGAAGTGCTGGTCGACCCGATGGTTGGCGGCATCAATGCCGGCTCCACCACCGTGCTCGGCCTGCGCGCGGTCGCTCCTCAACTGCTCGACGCCTACGCGAAGTCGGGCGCCCGCTCTCTGGCCCGCTCGCTTGTTGCCGTAGTCCCGCCTCGCCCGCCTGCCGGCGGGCGCACGATTCCGTTCGCCTCCTTTGCCACCGGGCTTGACACCCTCGTACAGGCGGCCGAGGCGCACCTGCTGGCCAGGGGGGTGAAGATCCTCAAAGGCGCCCGGGTGGAAACCATCGGCAATGGCCGCGGAGGGCTTTCTCTGCAGCTGGCCGGCGCAGGACGCAAGCGGGGGGAGCGGATAGCCGTAGCCGGAGTGATCCTGGCCGTCCCCGCACCCAGCGCGGCTGCGCTTCTCGGTGAGACCGCGCGCTCGGCGAGCGCAAAACTGCAACGGATCGACTATGCGGACGTGGCCATGACGGTAATGCGCTATCCCAAGAGCGCCTTCGGCGAGCCCCTGCAGGGCAGCGGCCTCCTGGTCCCCCGCAGATTCGGGCACCTGGTCACGGCGGTCACCTTCGCCAGCCGGAAATGGGAGCATCTGGATTTGCCCGACTCCGAGCTGCTCAGGGTCTCCGCAGGTCGCTTCGGAGACCGCCGCTTCGCCGCATTGGACGACGCCTCCCTGCAGCGGGAGATCTCCGCGGAGCTGGCCGAGATGCTGGACCTGCGCCAGGGCCCCGCCGAAGCCGCAACCTGGCGCTGGCAAGGGGCGCTCCCGCAGTATCGCCCATTCCACAAGGAGTTGGTGGCATCGATTCGAGCCGAGCTGGCCGAAGCCGGTGCCGTGGAGATTTGCGGAGCGGCCTACGACGGCGTCGGAGTGCCGGCCTGCATCACCTCAGGCACGGAGGCGGCCAGGCGACTGGCCGCAAGGCTGGCCGGCTGACACCGGCTCAGATATTGCGGCCCAGGATCCCTCCGAGTGCGCCGCCCATGACGCCTCCGGATACCGCGCCTGCGGCGGTTCCCTCACCTGACAGGTAAGGCGCAAGCGCGCTCGCCAACACCGGAAGAGGCATGCTCTGCAGCCATACGGTGCCGGGGCCCGTCAAGGAGACGAGGTAGAAGCCGTCGCCTCCGAAGAGCGCGTTGGAGATGCCCTGCATCCGCGTGATCTGGAAGCTCACCGTGTCCTGGAAGAGTCCCACGTGCCCGGGGTGGACCAGCAGGGTCTGCCCTGCGGCCAGGTCATAGGAGGTTACCTCCCCGGCCAGCTCCACCCATGCCGTGCCTTGGCCCTCCAGGCGCTCGAGCACGAAGCCGTCGCCGCCCCACAGGCCACCGCGGAAGCTCTGCTGCAGGCCGACGGTGGGTACAACGTCGCGGGTGGCGCACAGCCAGCCATGCCGGTGCACCAGGAAGCCGGCGCCTGGGGCGATCTCCACCGGGAAGATCCGCCCGGGGAGCTTGGCTGCGAAGGCGACCATCGCCTGCCCGGCCGAGGCCGAATAGCGGGTCAGGAATAGCCCCCCGCCACCGGCCATGCGCTTTAGACCCGCCATCAGGCCGGACTTGCCGCCCGTGCTGGTGGTCTGGGACATCTGGAGGTTGGGAGACATCCAGGAGAGCTGCCCGTGCGTGGAGACGACCTCCTCGCCGGGATCCAGCAGTACTTCGAGAACAGGCAACGTGGTGCCCTTGACATCAGCCTTCACTTGAAACCCCCCTGAGGCGGGCGCCTCGATGCGCCTGGATCACATTACCCTGGTCCACACACGAAATGCGGACAAGTGGCCCTCATCCTGCGCCGTATTGATCAGCCACCACACGAGCCCACTGCGGCGAGACTCCGGGGATGGCGCAAAGCTCCTCGTAGGTGACGTTCCCAAGCACCTTGCCCGCCGGCAGGTAGTCAAGGATTGCCGTGCGCACCTGCAAGGGGACCTCTTGAGCGCGAGAGAGCGCGCGCATTCCGCGCACCGATACCGGCGCCTCGTCGAAGCGCGTCACCGAGCCCTCCGTCGCCAGCGCCTGGCCCCACGCCTCGGCGCAAAGGGGAATGGACATCAGCCCCTTGGCGACCTTCTCGATCACCAGCAGCTCGTCGGTGGGCAGAGCTCCCAGGAATTCGATGACGGTGTCGGCCTCGTCGATGGAGCACGCCCCCATGTAGTCCTCGACCATGGAGCGGTAGTCGAACTCGAAGCCGGTCGACATCTCGTTCAACTGGAGGGCGACCAACCTTCCGTCGTCCCCGAGCTCGATCAAGGAGACGTCGATCTCCTCGGTGATGCGGCGCACCATTTCGTAGCGCTGCAGCACCATCACCACGTCTCGGAAATGGACGTTGCCGCTCTCCTCGAGCTGGTCCAGGCGGCCGAGCAGCTCATCCAGGCGTTGCTTGTAACGCTCCAGCGTTGCCAGCGCCTGGTTCGACTTGGAAAGCAGGGCGGAGATGGGAGCGAGCGAGTGATGGTAGTCGCCGCGGTAGACGGTGATGATCGACTGCTCTTCGGAGACGGAGACGGTGGTCACCCCCAGGCTCCTGGCCACGCGCTCTGCGGTACGGTGGCGTGTTCCCGTCTCGGTGGTCGGGATCTTCGGGTCGGGCATCAGGTGCACGTTGGCACGTGCGATTCGGCGAGCGTCGGAGGAGAGGATGATCGCCCCGTCCATCTTGGAAAGCTCGTACAGCCGCTGGGGCGAGTACTCGGTGTCGAGGAGGAAGCCACCCGTGCATATCGAGAGCACCTCGGGACCGTCCGCCACGACGACCAGGGCTCCCATGCGCGCCTGCAGAACGCGGTCCAAGCCCTGGCGAAGTGGCGCTCCCGGCGCCACGAGCGAAAGGGTGGCGGCCATCTTGGGAGCGGACTTGGAGAACATGGCAACAATTTAGTACGTCATGCCTGATGGCGACGTGAAAGGCCCATGGCCTCGAGCGCCTCCGCCAGCGTGCGCACCGGGGTCCGACGGGCCGAGGCCCCTTCGCCTCCCGTCGGGGCCACAAAACGTCCGAAGCCGTGGCGCCTGAGTTCCGCCGACCGCTCGGCTTCCCCGCGCACCTTGCGCACCTCGCCCGTCAGCCCCAGTTCGCCGAAGACCGCCGCGTCGGCCGGCACCGGCCGCTGCAAGGCGCTCGAGACGATGGCCGCGGCTATGGCCAGGTCCAGCCCGGGATCATCGGAGGCATGGCCCCCGGCAATGGACATGAAGACATCAAAGCGGTCGAGCTTCACGCCCGCAAAGTGTTCGATGAGCCCGATGATGACGCTGCAGCGCTGAGAGGAGAGGCCAAGGAACTGCCGCTTGGGCACCTCGCGCGCATTTGGCGTGACCAGGGCCTGGATCTCCACAAGGCGCGCCCTGGTCCCATCGCGCATGGCGGTCATCACCGACCCGGCGGCACCCGCCAGCCGATCCTCGAGCTGGGCGGCGCCCGGGTCGGGCTCGTCCTGCAGCCCGGACTCCCCCATCCGCAGGAAGCCCACCTCGGAAACCTTGCCGAAGCGGTTCTTCAAGCAGCGAAGCGCGCGGCTCTCGTCGCTGCGCTCACCCTCGATCACGAAGACCGCGTCGACGAGGTGCTCGAGTACCTTGGGGCCGGCCAGGCTGCCGTCCTTGGTGACATGGCTGAGAATGACCGCTGTGGCGCCGGACTCCTTTGCCGAGATGTTCAGAGCCTGGGCGCAGTGGCGAATCTGATTCACCGATCCGGCCTGCCCGCCCAGCTCGGGGTCGGAAAGTGCCTGGATCGAATCCACCACCACGAGGGAATAGTCGGCCAGAACCGCCAATACGGCGGCAAGCTCGGCGGTCATCACCACGTCGAGGCCGGCGGAACCGGCCCCCAGACGCCGGGCACGCTCGGCGAGCTGACCCTCGGACTCCTCCGCGCTCACGTAGAGCGTGCGCAGCCCGCTTCGCGAGGCGTGCGCGGCGAGGGCGAGGGCGAGTGTCGACTTGCCGATCCCGGGCTCGCCTCCGATTACCACGGTCGAGCCGGCCACCAGCCCGCCGCTCATCGCCCGATCGACCTCCTCCAGCGAGGTTGGGATGCGGATCACCTTTGAAGCATCCACCCCGGTGAGCGCAGTCGCGGTGGGAGCGGCGCCTGCGGCCCCACTGGGCTCGCGCAAGGCCTCGATCGTATTCCACTCCCCACAGACCCCGCAACGCCCAAGCCAGGTGGCGTGGCGCGCGCCGCAGGCGGTGCAGGCAAACTTCTGGTCATTTCGGCCCTTCATCGCCTCGACACTAGCAAGGGGTCGTGACGCACGGCTTGGCCCCAAAAGCAGAAGGCCGGGCGCTCGGCCCGGCCTTCGATTTGGATTCGCTGTACCCTTCAGGCGGCGTATCAGCTCTCAGGCTGAACCGAGCCCGTCTCCGCCAGCTCGATCGAAGGCGTCGGCTCGAACCCTTCGACGGTGCGGAAGGCGATCTCCCCGTCGGCGACGTCGACCACGACGGTCTCGCCCACGCGGAACTCCTTCCAGAGCAGCCTCTCGGAGAGCGGGTCCTCGACCAACCGCTGAAGCGCGCGACGCAAGGGCCTGGCACCCAGGGTGGGATCGTAGCCCTTGTCCGCGATCAGCTCCTTTGCGGCCTGCGTGAGGACGATCCCGATTCCCATCGACTCCAGCTGCTTGGCAATGCGTGCCACCATCAGGTCGACGATCTCGGTCACCTCCTCCTTGCTGAGCTCGTGGAAGACGATCACGTCGTCGATGCGGTTCAGGAACTCCGGCTTGAAGTGAGCCTTCAGTGCGTCGTTCACCTTGCGCTTCATGATCTCGTAGGAGACAGCCTCGCTCGACTTCGAGAAGCCAACCGTCGACTTGCGAAGGTCGGCGGTCCCGAGGTTCGAGGTCATGATGAGCACGGTGTTCTTGAAGTCCACCGAGCGGCCCTGGGCATCGGTCAGACGCCCGTCCTCGAGAATCTGGAGCAGGGCGTTGAAGACGTCCGGATGGGCCTTCTCCACCTCGTCGAAGAGGACCACGGAGAACGGCTTGCGCCGCACGGCCTCGGTCAGCTGGCCACCCTCGTCATAACCGACGTATCCGGGAGGCGAGCCCACCAGCCGCGAGACGGTGTGCTTCTCCATGTACTCGCTCATGTCCAACTGGATGAGCGCATCCTGGTCTCCGAAGAGGAACTCGGCAAGCGTCTTGGCCAGCTCGGTCTTGCCGACGCCGGTCGGGCCGAGGAAAATGAACGAGCCGCTGGGGCGGCGCGGATCCTTGAGCCCGGCTCGCGTGCGGCGGATCGCCTTGGAAAGGGCCTTGATGGCCTCTTCCTGGCCGACGACACGCTTGTGAAGCTCCTCTTCCATGCGCAGGAGCTTGGCCGTCTCCTCCTCGGTGAGCTTGTAGACCGGGATTCCCGTCCAGTTGGAGAGCACCTCGGCGATCACGTCCTCGTCTACGACGTCGAAGAGGTCCTGTCCGGAAGCCTTCCACTCGGACTCGAGCGCGGTCTTGGCGTCGATGCGCTCCTTCTCCTTCTGGGCCAGCCTCTTCGCCTCGTCGAAGGCCTGCCGCTCAACGGCGGCCTCCTTCTCGCGCCTGATGAGGCTGATCTCGTCCTCGAGCGAACGAAGCTCGGGCGGCATCGACATGCGCCGTATGCGCAGGCGGCTGCCGGCCTCGTCGATCAGGTCGATGGCCTTGTCGGGAAGGTACCGGTCGGCGATGTAACGGTCGGCCAAATTTGCCGCCGCAACGATCGCCTGGTCGGTGATGGTCACGTTGTGGTGCGACTCGTAGCGGTCGCGAAGGCCCTTGAGGATCTCGATGGTGTGCTCGAGCGCGGGCTCGCCGACCTTGATCGGCTGGAAGCGCCGCTCCAGGGCGGAGTCCTTCTCGAGATGCTTGCGGTACTCGTCCAAGGTGGTGGCGCCGATGGTCTGCAGCTCCCCACGGGCGAGCATGGGCTTCAGGATCGAGGCGGCGTCAATTGCGCCCTCCGCGGCTCCCGCTCCAACCAGGGTATGGAGCTCGTCGATGAAGAGAATGATGTCCTTGCGGGTCTTGATCTCCTTCAGGACCTTCTTCAGCCTCTCCTCGAAGTCGCCACGGTAGCGGCTACCGGCCACCAGCGAGCCGAGATCGAGCGTGTACAACTGCTTTCCGCGCAGGGTGTCCGGCACGTCGTTGGCAACGATCTTCTGGGCAAGGCCCTCGACGATCGCCGTCTTGCCCACGCCGGGCTCCCCGATCAGGACTGGGTTGTTTTTAGTACGTCTGGAGAGGACCTGCATGACCCTCTCGATCTCCTTGTCCCGGCCGACGACAGGATCCAGCTCCTTGTCACGGGCCATCTGGGTCAAGTTGCGACCAAACTGGTCCAGCACAGGCGAGCCCGATGTCTGCTCCTGGGAGGAGGACTGGCCCACGCCGGCGCCCGCGGTCTCGCGGCCCTGATAGCCGGAGAGGATCTGGATCACCTGCTGACGCACCCGCGACAGGTCCGCACCGAGAGAGGTCAGAACCTGGGCCGCGACGCCCTCGCCCTCGCGGACGAGGCCCAGCAGCATGTGCTCGGTTCCGATGTAATTGTGGCCCAGCTGAAGAGCTTCGCGAAGCGAGAGCTCCAGGACCTTCTTCGCTCGCGGCGTGAAGGGGGGAGAGCCTGCGGACGGTCCGGAGGCCGGACCGATCAGCTCCTCCACCTTCTCACGCACAGCCTCGAGCGATATGCCGAGGCTCTCAAGAGCCTTGGCGGCGACGCCCTCCCCCTCGTGGATCAACCCGAGGAGGATGTGCTCCGTCCCAATGAAGTTGTGATTGAGTAGCCGAGCCTCTTCCTGCGCAAGAACCAGAACCCGTCTCGCCCTATCCGTGAATCGCTCAAACATGATTCCGCCTCCGCGCCAGGGCTGCCTGAACTCTCATCAGTCTAATTTCCAAATCTCTCCTCGGTTGATCAGAGCAGATCAATCAGCTTTTGCCCATGTATAACACGCATACGGGCAGATTCTTTCCGGCTCTTTCCCACCACCAGGGGAAGTGATGGATTTCACAGTGCCAAACCCGGCCTCGGCCGCGCCTTGGGCGCCCTTGCGGAGCATTCCAACACGGCCCTCGAATAACACATCGGTGCAGGCCAGCCGGGTCTGAAGGGCTGGTTGGCCGCACCGGGCGGGTCCTTGTGCCCTTTTTTTCCCCTGCATTACAACTTCGCTGGCTGATTGTCCTAGCCTGAGAGAGGTGCAAGCGCTGTCCGACATCCCTCTCGAGGGTTACCAAGAGCATATGGGGCGGCTGGAGCACCTCCTCGCGGAGTCGGTCTCTACCTCCGATCCTGTGCTCTCCGATGTCGCCACGCACCTGATCCGGGCCGGCGGCAAGCGTGTCCGTCCGACCCTGTCGATAGCAGGCGCCGCTTCGGGTGGCGCGGCCATCGACGATTCGGTACTGATGGCCGGAGTTGCCGTCGAGTTGGTGCACTTGGCCTCCTTGTATCACGACGACGTGATGGACGATGCGACCACGCGCCGAGGCGCCCCCAGTGTCAATTCGAAGTGGGGAAACCTGATTGCCATAGTGGTCGGCGACTTCCTACTCGCGCGTGCCGCCGGAATCGCAGCACGGCTGGGGCAGAACGTCGCCGAGCTTCTGGCCGACACTCTCGCCCGCCTGTGCGAGGGCCAGATCCTGGAAGTGAACTCCACCTTCAAGACCGACCGGACGGTTGAGCAGTACTTCGACGCCATAGCCGGCAAGACGGCCTCCCTCATGGCCACCTCCGCGAAGATAGGAGCGCTGGCCGCCGGTGTCGACGGCGAGGCGGCAGCGCGGCTCGAGCGGATCGGATATCTGTTCGGGATGGTCTACCAGATCCGCGACGACGTCCTCGACATCGTGGGAACAAGCGACATGCTCGGCAAAGCGCCGGCACAAGACCTCATCGAAGGGGTATACACCCTTCCCGCCATCTACGCGCTTCAGCAAGCCGGCGGCCAGGGCCAGCTGGCAGCGATCCTGGGACAGGGGCGCGGCCGCGGCATCACACCCGCCGAACTGGCTATCGCCCGTCGCGAGATCATCGTGTCCGGCGCTCTTGAGAAGAGCCTCTCAGTGGCTCGCGAATTCTCTGCAGAAGCCGACGCGATCGCCTCCGAGGTGCCGGGCCCGGTAGCCTCCTACCTCGGCTCGCTGGCCACGCGCCTGCTCGAGGGCATCGACGCCATGATCGAGGAACGCCTCAGTTCCGAATTGGCCAGCTGAGCTTCCAAGACCGGACTGCCCAGCGCGCGGCCCATGTGGCGACCGCGAGCTTCCGGCTCCAGCGGTAGTCCACTTCAGGCTCAGACGGCCTCGGGAATGTCCGATTCTGCTTCCGGCAACGCCTCCGTGGTGGCGAAGAGGAAGCGGTTGAAGATGAAGAACTTGCCCACCCATAGAACCCCGAATGCCGCTATGGAGGCCACGTTCACCAGCAGAGCCGTGGACAGGTGGGTGTAGTCATGAGAGCGGGCAAAGGTGTCGGCGAATGCGACGGCGTAGATCGAGATTCCCAGGCCGAGGAAGGCAAGACCCCAGAAGGGGAAGATCTCCTTCCAGAAGTGCGACCTGCCCGACTTCCCCCAGGCCCATGCGCGATTCATGTAGTAGGCGGGGACTGCGGAGACTGCGGTGGCGATGATGTTCGAGGTTACGGCGGTGAAGCGCCGCGAAAGTCCGAAGAGCACGAACAGCACGACCTGCCCCACGATGACTGAGACGCCGGAGGTCACGGAATAGCGAAACGCCTTTACGAAGCTGTCGCTGCTTCGATACTTCTCAAGTATCCGGGAGACAAAGTTCAATGCGTTACCTCGTTGTGCCCGTCAACTTCAGCTCGGGAGCCGACTTGCGCCCAACCTGAGCGAGTCTAATTGGTCCTCCGCGCCTACGCCCAAACCCCCAGGGCGCGCCGGGGAACACAAAGTCGCTTAAGCTTCCTGGCATGCACGAAGCTTCGCCACTCGAAGATCTGATCAACCTCCTCGACCTGGAGCAGATCGAGGAGAACATCTTCCGTGGCTACTCCCCGGAGGAGCACCGGATGCGGGTCTTCGGTGGGCAGGTCGCCGGCCAGGCACTGGTGGCGGCGGGGCGAACCGTCAGCCTGGGCGAAGTCCATTCCCTGCACGCGTACTTCCTGCGCCCGGGAGACCCCTCGATTCCCATTCTCTATCTCGTCGACCGGATCCGCGACGGCAAGTCCTTCACGACTCGCCGAGTGGTCGGGGTGCAGCGAGGCGAGGCGATCTTCAACCTGTCGGCCTCATTCCACAAGCACGAAGAGGGTCTCGAACACCAGACGGAGATGCCCGAAGTGCCGGACCCCGAGACCCTGCCCACGTTCAAAGAACTCTTCGCGCCGGTCGCCAAGCGCATGGGCGAGTGGTATTCGCGTCCCCGGCCGCTGGATCAGCGCTACATCGGCGAACCCAACATGGTCCGGACTTCCGGCCCGCGCCCGCCCCGGCAGCAGGTCTGGCTGCGCGCGGACGGCACCCTTCCGGACGATCCCCTGCTGCACGCCTGCGTCATCGCCTACGCATCGGATATGACTCTCCTGGATTCAGTGATGATGCCCCACGACATCTCCTGGGATCAACCCGGGGTAATGGGGGCGAGCCTTGACCACGCGATGTGGTTCCACCGCAGCTTCCGCGCGGACGAGTGGTTCCTCTACGACCAGGAGAGCCCGACCGCCTCGGGTTCGCGTGGGCTGGCCAGGGGGCAGATCTACTCCCACGATGGCAGACTTGTGGTCTCGGTGGTTCAGGAGGGCCTGATCCGAGTCAAGAGGTAAGATCCTCAGACCCTGACCGGCGTCCTGACCGGCGGCACGGGCTCGGCCACCGCGGCCATCGAGACGCGCTCGGCTGCGATGTAGTAAGCCGCCGAAGCCAGTGGTGGCGAGCTGATCAGGATCAAGGAGACCACGTCGCCGGCCGAGGCGCTGAAGAGCGATACCGCCAGGGTCAGGACGAAGGTGATGATGACCAGGCGCGCCGCCCACTCCGGTATCTTGTAGCCGGCCACTCCGAGAGCAGCCATGATGATCACGCCGGCGATGTCCCGCGCGGGGTCGCTGGCGCGCGCGAAGACCTCAACGGCGTGCACCGCCACGAGAGTCATGGCGTTGAGCGCCACCAGCACTGCGGCCGCCATCCCGAAGACACGTAGTGCCCACCGGGGCCGGAGCCAGGCAAAGAGCGCCACCACCGCCAGGGGTGCCGCCCAGCCGGCGATCATGCCGATGGCCTCCCAGCCGCCCGGGTTGTCGAGGGCTTCGCCGGCAAGGAAGACACCGACCATGGCGGCAAAGACACAGATAATCCCCAAGCCGACGCGGCGCAGAGCCAGAGATCTTGCTAAGGGATCGTCATGCCTTCGTACGGCCAGCGCGGTCGGCATGCCTAGAGCGGCGAGGGGAACCGCAAGGACGAGCAACCCCATCTCGGGAGCCTTTCTCCTTGGCTTCTGGAGTCGCGAAAGCAGCTCCGAACCCGAAGCTAGGTTCCGTCACGGAGCGGAATCCAGGGGATAACGGCACAAAACGCCCGCCAAACGACCCACGCGAACGAGTCCCCGGCCGTGAAAACGAGGAAGGGCGCCGGTACTCCGGCGCCCTTCCGGGAAGTCAGTGAGCCGATCGGATCAGCGCTGATCCATGGGCACGTACTTGCGCTCGGCGGCGCCGCTGTAGACCTGGCGAGGCCGAACGATCTTGGAGTCCTGGTCCAGGAGCTCAGACCAGTGGGCGAGCCACCCCGACATGCGCGGGATCGCGAAGAGCACGGGGAACATGTCCACCGGGAAGCCCATGGCCTGATAGATGATTCCGGAGTAGAAGTCGACGTTCGGGTAGAGGCGACGAGAGACGAAGTAGTCGTCGTTCAGTGCCACTTCCTCGAGCTTGAGAGCGATGTCCAGCAGCGGGTTCTTTCCGGTCACCTCGAAGACCTCGTACGCAACGCGCTTGATGATGCGGGCGCGCGGGTCGTAGTTCTTGTATACGCGGTGGCCGAAGCCCTGGAGCCTGCCGTGACCAGCCTTCACGGCCTTCACGTACTCAGGCACATTCTCCATCGAGCCGATCTCGGTGAGCATGCGCACCACGGCCTCGTTTGCCCCGCCGTGACGCGGGCCGTAGAGAGACGCGGCCGCGGCTGCCGCCGAGGAGTAAGGATCGGCGTGGGCCGACCCGGCGGTGCGCATGGCCGTGGTCGAACAGTTCTGCTCATGGTCCGCATGCAGGATGAAGAGGACGTCGATCGCCTTGACCAGCGCAGGATTCGCGTTGTAGTGCGGCTCGGCGACCTTCCACATCATGGAGAGGAAGTTGGCGGCGAAGGGGAGGTCGTTGTCGGGGTAGACGAACGGCATGCCCACGCTGAAGCGATGGGCCGCGGCGGCCAGCGTCGGCATCTTGGCGATCAGCCTGACGATCTGCTTCTCGCGGGCCTCGGGGTTGTAAATGTCCTTGGCGTCCAGGTAAAAGGTGGATAGGGCCGCGATCGCCGAGACCAGCATCCCCATCGGATGGGCGTCGTAGTGGAATCCTTCTAGGAAGCGCTTGCGAACGTTCTCATGGATGAAGGTGTGGTGGGTGATGTCCGATACCCACTGCTTGTACTGCTCCTCGTTCGGCAGCTCGCCCTTAAGTAGCAGGTAGGCCACTTCGAGGTAGGTCGACTCCTCGGCCAGCTGCTCGATGGGATAGCCCCGGTAGCGGAGTATCCCGGCGTCCCCGTCGAGATAGGAGATGGCGCTCTCGGTCATGGCCGTCGAGGTCAAGCCCGGGTCGTGGAACCATACTCCCGGCAGGATCTTCTGCCAATCGGCGGAAGATACGCCGCCGTTCTTGATCGGGATCTCTAGCGACTGCCCCGTGCGGTTGTCGGTAATCGTGATTGAGTCGGGCATGAAGGTCGCCTCCTAAAAGTTCCTTCGGTTCTTAGCACCTGTCCGTCGGGCAAAACTCCCGCCCGCAGGCCCTCGCCGGTGGCACCTTGCTTGCCTTCTCCGGCTGGGGCAATACCCCACAATAGGCACACAGCGCCATATTGACAAAGTCATCTTTGCCGATAAATGCTGGCGGGGCGACGCTGTGCAGGAAGCGCGCTACGAGGGGGGCATCGGCGTTGGAGAAGCTTCGGGTTTACTTGGAGGAAGGAAAGCGAACCACATTCGCGGTTGCGCTCGAGTGGCCCGGATGGTGCAGGCCTGGGAAGGGAGACCAGGCCGCCCTGGAGGCGCTCGAGGACTACCGGGCCCGCTACCTGGAGGTGATCGCAGGATCCGAACTACCCGAGCAGATTGAAGTCGTGGGGCGCGTCACCGGCAACTCCACCACCGACTTCGGCGCGCCGGACGCGATCGGCCCCTGGGACGACTCCCCCCTCGAGGCGCACGAGATGCGCCGTCAAGCGGCGGTGCTGGCCGCATGTTGGAGCTACTTCGACGCCACGGCTGCTGCCGCTCCTGCCGAGCTACGCAAGGGGCCTCGCGGTGGCGGCCGCGACACCGCGGGGATCATCTCCCACGTTCGGGAAGCCGAGCGCGCTTATTCGAGCAAGCTCGGCCGGCGGCTGCCACGCACCACAAGTTGGGCTGAGCAGCGTTCCGCGATCATTCAGTCACTCCTGTCCAGGGCCGAGGATGCCAAGTGGCCGCCTGAATACGCCATTCGCCGCATCGCCTGGCACGTGCTCGACCACGCCTGGGAGATACAGGACAAGAGCTGACCCGGCCGGAGCAGGGCAGGGTCCACGGCGGCCGAGGGGCCCCCTGCGGACGGAATCGCCCCTCGGCCGCTCCCGGGCATCGATGCTCAGTCGGCGCAGTCCCACAGCAGCCGGTAGTAGGCGGTGCGCTCCCGATCCGGATCGATGCCATAAGCGTCGAGTAGAGCATCCTCGTATCCTTCACCAAAATTCCAGATCGTGCTCCAGGTCGCCACCGCCAGATCCGCCCAACGATCGGCGACCCCCAGTGATCCCAGGTCCACGTGGGCGCGGAAGCCACCAGCTCCGTCGAGGAGCGTGTTCGGCGCACAGGCGTCGCCGTGGCAAACCACAGCTGTGTCGACGGCGGGGATGTTCCTCAGACGCGCGAGGGCCTCCTGAGGCGTCAGGACGCGGTGCTCGACGTGCCAATCGGATGGATCGAGCCGCCCCTCCGAATGGAGCGTCTCGGCTTGGGCAAGACGAGCGCCTGCCGACCAGTCGAAGGGGCAGCCGTCGACCGGCAGCGCGTCGTGAAGCCTTCGCAGGCCCTCGCCCATCGCACGCACCGCCAACTCCGGTCGATCCAAGTTGGCCGGGGAAACCGCGCTATCGCCGTCGATGGCTTCGGTCGCCAGCCACGCTCCGTCTGGACCTTCGCCAAAGCCCACTATCCGGGGGACGGAGATGAACGATGCGGCCCAGGCCAACCGTTCCCGCTCTTTGACGAGATCGATTCCGCTCGAGGCGGGGACCCACTTCAGGAAAATGGCCCGCGGAGCGGCGGCAACTTCGAAGGTCAGCCCTCCGGCCTCGTTGCGCCAGACCAATCTGGAGCGTCCGGCACCAAGCAGGTCGGCAAGGTCCCTGGGCAGAGACACGGCATTCGTCGCATCTATCAATGCTGATAGCGGTAGACGTTGGTCTTCCTGAGCTCGAAACCGACCCGTTGGTAGAGCCGGTTAGCGGCCTCCCGGTCGGGACGTGAGGTAAGGTCTACCGTCCGCGACCCCGCATCGGCCGCTACCGCCAATGCGTGGGCGACCAGCTTCTCCCCGATGCCGGCGCCACGAGCATCCCCGTCCACCACGACGTCCTCGATGATCGCTCGACTGCCGGTGGGGATGGGGAAGGTGACCAGCGTCAGCGACCCGACCATTTGGCTCCCGCGCGTTGCAACGAAGAGATGCACGTCGGGATCGGAGACGATTCGCGTCAGTGCCGCCTCGGTCAGGGGAGGCGCCGAACGCGAGAGCTGGGGAAGTAGCGCGTTCAGCTGCGACAGCTCCTCCACGCCGGCCGTGGTCAACTCTTCGATGACGATCTCGTCTTGCATGGAGTTCATCTAAGCATCCTCCCGCCGGCTTCCCTACCGCGAAGCCATGCACGCCCTCCGGCGCTCCTCGGCCATTGAGTAGGTCTGTTCGCACCCTGGTATCCTTTGCGGATGCGAATCCGAGGTTTCAGACCCGAGGACGGCGAGAGCGTGGTGGCGCTCTGGACGGCCTGCGCCTTGGTCAGGCCCTGGAACGATCCTTGGCTCGACATCGAGCGAAAGATGGCGGACTCGCCTTGGGGGTTCCTACTGGCAGAGGACTCGACGGCGATAATCGGAACTGTCATGGCCGGATACGACGGGCACCGCGGATGGATCAACTACCTCG
>JAKAEN010000238.1 GCA_021818355.1 Actinomycetes bacterium
CCGTATGGGCAGTGGCCTCGGTATCGGCTTCGGAACGCAATTCCTGGGGCAACTCTTCGGTCTTGCCTGCAAGCAGTGCAAGACCTCGCTTCAGCTGCGAACGGGGGGACTTTGAGGCCGCGGCCCGGCGCTCGATACTCTTAGCGGCGGCCGACTTCTTCTTGCGTACCTGCGGGTCGACGTCGCCGCGGAAGATGTCGTCAGATGGATACCTGCCCTCAACCATGAGCTTTCCTCCCCGTGGCCATCGGGTTCGGCCCCACGATCGCTGCGGTCACAAAACGACAACGCCCGTAAATAACATTATTGTAGTTTGCCGCATCAGCGGCATGCGTGCGCCCCAACTTGTCGATCAAAGCAATCTTTGCACCACTCTGGGTGAGCTTGGAGCAGAAAGGTGCGCCTATCCCGGGAGGAACATGGCCTGGCGACGTGCATTGATCGCCCGGCAACCGTAGTCGCGGGCCGGGTTTGAAGCGAAGCGACCGCGTATCAAGGCGCCCAGCCCTCGGGCATCTTCTCTTATTATTGATATCCCCTGGGCATCGATGTCCGGAGCGAAGGCCGGTGTGGCGCAGCTGGTAGCGCAGGCGACTTGTAATCGTCAGGTCGTGGGTTCGAGTCCCACCACCGGCTCCGATTTTTCTATGTTCTGATCAGGTATTATCTGGCGCGCCGCGCAACCTTGCCAGCTCGAAAAGCGTTATCGCGGCCGCATTGGAGACGTTCAGGGAGTCGAGCTTTCCCACCTGGGGTATCCGAACCAGGCGGTCGCAGCGCTGGGCGGTTAGCCTGGCGATGCCACGGTCCTCGGCACCAAGAACCAGGGCGACCCGGGAGGCCTCGCCCGCATTGAGCGAATAGACGCTGCTCTTTCCTCGCACGTCCAAGCCGATTCTGGTCACGTCCATCTTCTCGAGCTGGAGAAGAGCGTTCGGGACACCGGGAACCAGGGCGAACTGAAGATACTCGACGGCGCCCGCTGCCGCTTTGGCCACGGTTGGAGTGATCAGCGAGGTCCGGTTCTGGGGAAGCACCACGCCGGTGGCGCCTGCGAGCTCCGCCGAGCGCAGCACCGCACCAAGGTTGTGCGGATCGGTGATCCCGTCCACAACCACCAGGAAGGGGTTGGCGGACGCTTCCACCATCTCGTCCAAGTCCACCTCACGCAGTGCAGCGGCTCGGGCGAGAACGCCCTGGTGCCCTTCGGAACGCGTAGCCAGCTCAAACTTGCGCCGGGAAGCGGTGATCAGCGGAACGCGCCGGGACACGCAGAGGCCGACGATCTCCTCAACCACCCCCTTGCGCTGGACCGACTCCTCTAGCCAAACGTATTCGACCCGGCGTCTACCTGCCAGGAGCAACTCCCTGACGGCCTGGCGGCCCTCAATCTGCTCTCCGCCCAGTGAACGGCGCCTTGGCGCCTGCCGACGCTCGTTGTCCGTACGCCGAATCTGGCTCTTGTTTCGTGGCTCCTTGGCCATAAGTCAATTCCTTCCGGCGTGGGCCGGGTCTGTCTCCGGCCTCACGGCCCCCGGTGGCGTAATCTCGCAACCGGCAAAGTCGACAATACTAATTGCGCGAGCGGAGCTTCATGGCCGAGGAGCCAGGAGGAGCACGGAGGCCATACAAACCACTGCCCGCTCTTCGCCCAGCGGCCCGACGCCTTCGGGACTCTTGGCCTTCACGCAGGCCGGAGCTCCGAGCACCTCGGTCATCCTCTCCTCCATCGCCGCCCTGTAGGGCGCCAAGCGCGGCGCCTGAAGAATCACAGTGGCGTCCGCATTGAGGATCTCGAAGCCTGCGGCAACGACCTTTCGCACGCATTGGGCCAGCAGATCCACCGAATCGGCCCCCGCAAGAGCCGGATCCGATGCAGGGAAGTGGTCGCCGATCCCCCCGAGCCCCGCGGCACCGAGTATTGCGTCGGCGATGGCATGACAGACGACATCGGCGTCCGAATGCCCCAATGGTCCGTTGGAGGGAGCGACCTCCACTCCGGCAAGGAGAAACCTACGATTCGGATCCTCGGCGAGCGGATGAAGATCAAAGCCGCTTCCCACTCGAAGCCGCTTCAGGTCACTGCCCGCGGACACTACTTCGCCTCCTCCATGCGAGTCCGGGCCAGGGCTCGTGCCACCACAAGGTCGGCCGAGGTAGTTATCTTCATATTCGTCCGCTCCCCGTCGACCGATGCGACCCGGATGCCCATTGCCTCGGCGGCCCCTCCATCGTCGGTGGTCTCGATACCTTCAGCATGGATGGAACGCAAGACTTGGGCACGAAATCCCTGCGGGGTCTGGGCCGCGAACATACCCTCCCTGGGCACGGAGTGAAGTGAGCCGTCCTCGCTGAGCCGCTTCAGGGAATCGACCACGGGAACGACCGGCACCACCGCGACCTCCCCGGCGGCCAGGGCATCCACGACTCTCCTGAACAGGGCCGGAGTAGCCAAGGGGCGCGCCGCGTCATGAACCAGGATCACCTCGGCCTGCGCCGGAACCGCTTCGAGTCCGCGGCGCACGGACTGCGCTCGCGTCGCCCCACCGGCAACGGTGGCCGTGCCCGGCCTACGGAGCTGGGGGATCATCTCGGGAGGGGCGGCCACAACCACCCCGTCGCTCACGGAGGCCGCAGCTGCGATCGCCATGTCCAACGCGGTGCTGGTGCCAATCTCCACGAGCTGCTTTGGTCCGCCGAAGCGCACGCCGCTTCCTGCCGCCACGATCACGGTCCAAACACTGGGGCCGCTATGAGTCGACGACAACAGCGGGTAGACCTAGGCCAGGGCTGCGTCGAGCTTGGCCTCGGCCTCCTCCTCGGAGACGCTGAGCGCGAAGGTGAGCTCGGAGACCAGGATCTGGCGCGCCTTGGAAAGCATGCGCTTCTCGCCGGCGGAAAGGCCTTTGTCCTTGTCGCGGATGGACAAGTTCCGGACCACCTCGGCCACCTGGTAGATGTCGCCGGACTTGAGCTTCTCGACGTGGTTCTTGTATCGGCGGGACCAATTGGTAGGCATGCGCGCGTCCTTCTTGCGCAGGACCGCGAACACCTCCTCGACCTCCTCGTCGTTGATGACCTCGCGGATTCCGACCTCTTCGGCCTTCTCCACCGGCACCTTCAAGGTAAGATCACCGTAAGCGAGCTTTAGTACGAGGTATTCGCGGGTCTCGCCGAGGAGGTTCATTGCTTCCCGCTTTTCGATCACGGCCGCGCCGTGGTGCGGGTAGACAACCTTGTCTCCAACCTCGTAATTCATGATTCTCCCGGTCTTCAGCGTATCCTTTTCAATTCTAGAGCCGAAGGGCAGCCAAAGGCCCGGGGCGAAGGTCGGTATTTTAGGTGGAATAGGACCGTAGTTCAAGTGCACGGTCCAAATGGGTGGGGCAATGGATAAGAATCTCAGCGTGGATATCGTCGAGCTGTTGTCGCACACACCGCTCTTCCAGGCATTGGAGGAGGAGACACTGGGTGCCGTGCTCGCGTATCACAAGATCGCTAGCTATCGGCGAAACCAGGAGATCTTCCACGAGGACGACGCCGCCAACTCGCTCTTCGTAGTTCTCTCGGGCAGAGTCGGCATCGTCAAATCATTTCTCGATCGCAAGGAGTCGATCGTCGCGATCATGGAGACCGGCGACCTTTTCGGGGAGATGGGGCTCTTCGATCAGGAGGGCCGGTCTGCCACGGCCCGGGCGATCGAGCGCTGCGAAGTGATCGAGGTCCCGTACGCTCCGATCCGTCAGGCGATCGAGTCGAGGCCAAAACTTCTCTGGTCGCTCCTCAAGCTGTTGGCAGGACGCCTGCGCCAGACCGACGACGCCCTCACCGACGCGATGTTCCTTGACGTGACCGGCAGGACAGCGAAGCGAATCATCGAGCTCGCCGGGGAGAGCGACGAATTCACGCTCCCCCTCACGCAGGAGGAGCTGGCCGGGTTGATCGGCGCTTCGCGGGAGCGAGTGAACAAGACATTGGCAACCTTCGTACGCGCCGGCTATATCGAGGTCAACGACCGCAACTACAGGATCAAGAACCGCAAGCAGTTGCAGATCATCGCCGGCTGAGCAGGACGGCCGATCCTTGGCCCACGGACGCCGACACGGACCCGAACGCCGGAGCGCTTATCCCGCGACGGCCGCGAGCCCCGGCAGACGTTCGGTGCGATTCGCCGAGATGCCAAGACCCGCCCGCTGGGCCGTCGCCGCGGGAGGCGTTGGCGCGGTCGCCGGCCTGGTCATCGGCATCTTTGCCTACCCTCCAACGGCGATCTTCGCAGCTCTGGAATTGGCCATTCCCTCCGCGCTCCTGGGAGCCTTGGCGGGAGCACTGTTCACACTCTT
>JAKAEN010000239.1 GCA_021818355.1 Actinomycetes bacterium
CCTCAGCATCTCCTCTTTCAGGCGTTGCGCGGTCGCCTGGGCCTCGACGCTTCCAGCCTCCAGCGCGTGACGGGCCGCTTTGGCCAGCTTGCGGCTGCCTGCCACGGCCTCCAGCCCGATCTGCAGGGGGGTGGACGAGGCCACCTTGCGGTCGAACTTCTGCTTGGCCCACAGCCCGGCTGAGGCGCCCAGCGCCGCTCCGATCCCGAACCACATGGTGCGCTTAGGCAAGATCAGGCTCCTTCCTTGCGCGAGGAGCGGAAGACGGAGACCGCCCTGCGCGAGCCCGCGCCGAGCGCCTTCGCGCGCACCAGCGGGGAAGTCATCGCGGCCAGGGCGAAGCGCGAGGTCCTGCCCATCATCGAGGCGGCGACCTCGGTCGATTCGATGAGCCGCTCGAGCTTGTCGAGCTCGGTGCCCGCGTCGGCGAGCGTCGCGCGGGCGTCTCCGACCAGCGGGATGGCCTTGTCGCGCAGTTCGGCCACGGCCAGCTCCAGGTACCTGATCAGCCGCTTGGTGCGCCGCGTGGCGGCATAGGCGGAGATGGCGGCAACCGCCGATAGCGCCGCGGCCGCCAGCGAGAGGGCTGCAATGAGGGTCATTTCTTCACCGCCTCGATCTTATCCAGGCCATCGGGTGTCCATGGATCAAAGCTGCGCCGCCGCCGCTCCTCACTCGCGGTGCAGCTTGCCCCGCTTGGCGAGCTCCTCGGCAATGCGCCCTCCCTTGCCCGCCAGGTTGAGCGGTATCGGTCTGGAATGGTCTATGTTGGCCGCCGCGCTGCCGAGCATGTCGTATGACTCCCGCGACTTGGGGGCCCTTGCCATGTAAACCACCAGGTGGGCCAAGATGATGCGGGCCTCGGGCATCCCGACCGCTTCGATTGCCTGCAGGCCGGCCGTGGCCAGCATCAGCGCCTTGGGGTCCGCCAGGCCGACGTCCTCCGAGGCGAAGATGACCACCCGCCGGGCGACGAAGCGAGGGTCCTCGCCGAGATCGAGGGTCCGGGCCAGGTACTCGATGGCTCCATCGTCGTCCCCGGCCCGCATCGACTTGATGAGGGCACTGGCCAGCTCGTAGTGGGTGTCGGAGTCGATGGCCAGCTTGAAGCCGGCCAACTCGGCTACGAGCTCCTCGATCCTGGCGACCTGGGAGGTGGGCTCCTCCTCGGCAACGACCTCGGCCAGCGAGATGGCTGTGCGCAGGTCTCCGTCGACCGCCTCGGCGATGCGGGTGGCGGCCTCGGCCGTCAGTGGATGGGCGAGGTGGCGCTCGGCGCGGGTGAGGACCTCGACGATCTCGGGCACCGGCAGGGGCTTCAGCGCCACTGTGAACATGCGGGAGAGGATGGCCCTCGAGAGTGTGAAGGAAGGGTTCTCGGTGGTGGCGGCGATTATCTCGATCGCTCCCGCCTCCAGTGGAGCCAGGAGGGCGTCCTGCTGAACCTTGGACAGCCGGTGTATCTCGTCGACGAAGCAGACGACCCTGCCGCTGAAGAGCGAGCGGCGTGCCTCCGCGGTGGCCTCGACGGCCTTGCGGATCTCGGCCACCCCGAAGTTCGATCCGGTGTACTCCATCACCTTCGCGCCGCTCTCGGCCGCCAGGAGGCGCGCGATGGTCGTCTTGGAGCTGCCCGGAGGGCCGTAGAGGATAAGCGAGAAGAGCCGCGCGCCGCCCCGGTAGCTCTCCAGGATTCCGCCCGGGGCCAGCAGTGGCGCGTGTCCGACCAGCCCCTCGAAGCTGGAGGGTCGGAGCAGTTCTGCGAGCGGCTTGGCGCGCTGGGGATCGCTTGGCATCGGGCCTCTACCCGGTCTTAGCCCTGCCGCCGCGCCTTGACCGTCAGCCCGACCAGATCAAGAACTTCTTTGGCCACGGGCTTGGGGGCGTTGGTGAGTGGGTCCACGCCGCTCTGGGTCTTCGGGAAGGCGATCACCTCCCGGATGTTCTCCTCTCCGGACATCATGGCGGCAAGGCGGTCTATGCCGAAGGCGAAGCCCCCATGAGGTGGCGCTCCGAAACGGAATGCGTCGAGCAGGAAGCCGAAGCGGGAGGCGGCCTCCTCCGGATCGATTCCGATCACCTCGAATATCTTGGCCTGGATGTCGCCACGGTGAATGCGGATGCTTCCGCTTCCCAGCTCCCAGCCATTCAGTACCAGGTCGTAGGATTGCGATCTCACCTTCAAGGGTTCGGTCTCCAGGAGCTCGAAGTCCTCCTCGTTGGGCATGGTGAAGGGGTGGTGTGCCGAAACCGGGTTGCCGTTCTCGTCCAGGCCTTCGAAGAGCGGGAAGTCCACCACCCACACGAAGTGGAGCTCGGAGTGGTCCAGTCCCGGTCTCCCCAGGTCAAGACGGATCTGGCCGAGAACCTTGACGGCGGTCTCCCAACTGTCGGCGACCGCGAGCGCGAGATCTCCCACCTTGAGCCCCAGGGCGTCGATGAGTGCCGCCGTGCGCTCCTCGTCCAGGAACTTGGCAAGAGGCGACTCGAGCGCCACCCCTTGCTCGCCCTCGACCACGCGGAACCAGGCCAGGCCCTTGGCGCCCAGCGACTTTGCTCTGTCCACCAGCGCGTCCAGCCGCGAGCGGCTGAGCTGCTCGGTGGTGGGAGCCTTGATCCCCTTGACGCAAGGGGCGGCGAAGGCGCGAATGTCGCCCTGGCCGAGCAGCTCCGTCAGGTCGACGAGCGGCGAGCCGAAGCGCAGGTCGGGCTTGTCGACCCCGTAGCGGTCCATGGCTTCGAACCAGGTGATCTGGCCGATGCCTTCGAGCTCCAGACCCCGGGTGGCGCGCACCACCTCGACCATGGCCTCGGTCACGAAGGCGCGCACGTCCTGCTGGGTGACGAAGGACGCCTCCATGTCCAGCTGGGTGAATTCGAACTGGCGGTCCGCGCGAAGGTCCTCGTCACGAAGGCAGCGCGCGATCTGGTAGTACCGGTCGAACCCGCCCACCATGAGAAGCTGCTTGGCGATCTGGGGGCTCTGGGGAAGGACGTAGAAGTTGCCCGGCTGGAGACGTGAGGGGACCAGGAACTCCCTGGCTCCTTCCGGGGTCGGAGTCCAGAGCAGGGGGGTCTCGACCTCGCAGAAACCCTGGCGCTCCATGGCCGCGCGGATGGCCTGGTTCACCTTGGCCCGGGTGCGCAGGTTGTTCTGCATGCGTTCGCGGCGAATGTCCAGGTAGCGGTACTTGAGGCGCGTAGACTCCTCGACTTCGCTGTGGCCGCTAACCGTGAACGGCGTGACCGCGGCCGGCCCGAGCAGCTCGATGGAGGCCTCTCGCAGCTCCACCTCACCGGAGGCGATGTTGGGGTTGTCGGTCCCCTCGGGGCGCCGGGCGACGACCCCGACCGCCCGGATGGCCGATTCCGTCCGCAGCTCCGGGTTGCGTTCGGTTACGATCTGCACGGTCCCGGTGTGATCGCGGATGTCGACGAAGGAGAGATGCTCACCGTGGTCGCGCACGCTGTTGACCCAGCCGCACAGGGAGGCCTTCTCCCCGACGAGCTGGGCGGTCACCTCGGCGCAATAGTGGGTCCTCAGTCCCGCTGCCTTGATCATTGACGCTTCTTTCCAAATGGCGGTTGCCTATTAGGGGCTACCTAGTCAAGACTAAGCGCCGAGGGCTGGGATTTTCCCCGGGCAGGGCTGCGCCCGGCCGGGGTGGTGAAGTCGGCAATCACCCTGCGGCCAGGGGTTGCGCGTTAGGATGGAGGCCAAATGGACGCCAATCAATTGAGAAGAGCCTTCACCGAGTTTTTCGTCGAGCGCGGGCACGTCGCGGTGCCCTCCGCCTCGCTGATACCCCACGACCCGACGGTGCTGTTCACCGTGGCGGGAATGGTGCCTTTCAAGCCTTACTTCCTGGGTGAGGAGCAGGCGCCATTCAAGCGCGCCACCACCATCCAGAAGTGCATGCGCGCGGGGGGCAAGCACAACGACCTCGACCAGATCGGGCGCACCGCGCGCCATCTCACCTTCTTCGAGATGCTCGGCAACTTCTCCTTCGGCGACTACTTCAAGGAGCAGGCCATCCCCTTCGCATGGGAGCTGGTCACCGAGGTGCTCGGCATAGATCCGGGCCGCCTCTGGGTGACCGTTCACCTCTCCGATGACGAGGCCGAGCGCATCTGGCGCGACGAGGTGGGCGTGCCCGCGGACCGCATCCAGCGCCTTGACGAGGACAACTGGTGGCAGATGGCCGATACCGGCCCTTGCGGCCCCTGCTCGGAGATCTACTTCGACAAAGGCGAGGAGTACGGCCAGGAAGGCGGTCCGGCCTTCGGCTCGGACGAGCGCTACCTGGAGATCTGGAACCTGGTCTTCATGCAGTACGACC
>JAKAEN010000240.1 GCA_021818355.1 Actinomycetes bacterium
CCGCTCCTGGCAATCCTGGGTAACGTCCCGATCGAGATCTCAGCCGGCAACGGGGTATATGCGCCGGGCGGCTACGTGCTGTGGATCGTCGGGCTGCTCTTGTTTGCCGTGGGCTACGCGGCCATGGCCAAGCGCATGGTCTCAACCGGTGGCTTTTACAGCTATATCAGCCACGGCCTGGGCAGGCCGGCGGGGCTGGTGGCGGGCTGGTCGGCACTGGCGGCCTACGCCATCGGCGAGGCGGGTCTTCTGGGCGGCCTGGGCTACTTCGCGGCCAACACCTTCGCCACAGAGCTGGGCCTGCACATCTCCTGGGTCATCTACGTGGCGGTGGCGCTGGCGATCATCACCGCGCTCAGCTACCGCGACGTGCGCCTCAGTACCAAGGTGCTCGGAGTCCTGGGGGTCGTGGAAGTCCTGGTGCTCCTGGTGGTGGACCTGGTCGTCACCGCGCGCGGCGGTGCGCATGGGCTAACGCTGGCGCCGCTGAATCCGGCCAAGGCCTTCACCGGCGCTTCGCCCACGGTTGGGCTGATGTTCGCTTTTCTCTCCTGGGTGGGCTTCGAGATGATCCCCAACTACGCCGAGGAGACCTCGAATCCGAAGCGCAACGTCAGCAGGGGGCTCTACCTGGGCGTGCTGGCGCTGGGCGTGCTTTACATCCTCAGCTCCTGGGCAGGAATTATGGGCAATGGCGTCGGCTCTTCCGTGGCGCTTGCCACCAAGAATCCCGTCGACTTCTACTTCACCATCGCCAGTCGCTTCGTGGGCTCATGGGCGGCCACCTCTATGGAGTGGCTGATCGTCTCGTCCACCTTCGCCGCCTGCCTGGTGTGGCACCAGACCACCGCGCGCTACTTCTACGTGCTCGGCCGTGAGGGCGTGGTGGCACCCTTGGGCAGAACCCACCGGCGCCATGCCTCGCCGCACGTGGCTGTGCTTTTCCAGGCCGCGGTGGTCGTCTTCTGGGTGGCCGCTTTCCTGGTCTTCTACGCCCTCGACAAGGCCGCACGAAGCTACGCGGGCAACTTTGCGACCGCTCCTTATGCCGAGCTCTTCGCCTGGCTGCTGGTGGCGACCACGCTTTTCATCCTGGTAAACGAATTTCTCTGCTCGATCGCCGTGCTTCGCTACTTCCGCTCGGAGGAGAAGCGTAACCTGGCGGACTGGGGCCGATTCGTCGTGGCTCCCGCCGCCGCCACCTTGCTCCTGGGTGTAATGCTGATCGTGGCGGTCACCCACGTGGGGACCTTGGGAGGCGATATCGGCTTTGTGAACATGATCCCGATCATCTGCGCCGTCTGGGTGGTCATAGGCTTGGCGCTCGCACTCTGGCTGCGCGCCCGCCATCCGGCTGTCTATGCACGCCTCGGCGCGCTGGTCGAGCAGCTCGGTGCCGGTTCCGCTGAACTTCAATCCACTAAGGACACGGCCGCTGCCGAGCCGGCGACGACGGGCCGCGGCGTGCTCGAGGGCGAGATGGCGCCATCTCCCGAGGCGGGCCTGGCTTGAGTCCGGCCGAGCTGCTGGCGCGCAATGCGCTGAGATTTCCCGAACGCCGCTTCCTGTTGACCGCCGAAGGTGCCATCACCTACGCGCAGGCGCGGGAGTCGGTCGCCAGGATCGCCGGCGGCCTGGCCGAACGAGGAGTTTCCAAGGGTGATGTCGTCGCCATGCTCATGCACAACAGCCGGGACAATGTGCTTTGCTCTTTGGCGGCAAGCTGGCTGGGAGCGACGCCGGCGCCTATTAACACGGGCCTCATCGGAGACGGGCTCCTGCATCCGCTGCGGTTGACGGGGGCCCGCATCGTCATCGCCGACGCCGTACTGCTTGCCAATATTCTCGCCGTGGCAGCCGACGCTCCCGAGCTGGCCCGCGTGGTGGTGAGAGGGGAAGTGCCGGATGTCATTGGACGGGGAGTGGAATTCGAGACCCTGACGGAAATGAGCGCTTCCGGCGGCGTTCCGCGGGTGGAGGCGGCGGACCTGGATCCGGGAATGATCCTGTTCACCTCTGGCACCACGGGGCCGTCGAAGGCCTGCGTGCTCTCGAACCGGTACCTGCTCCGCCAAGCCGAGCTTCACGTCAAGTACTTGGAGCTGTGCGAGACGGACGTGCTCTACTCGCCGTTCCCGCTCTATCACATCGATGCCGCCACCCTGACCGTTCTTGCGGCCGCGACCATCGGCGCCACGGCGGCGATCGGGGCCCGGTTCAGCGCCTCCCGCTTCTGGCAGGAGGTGCGCGACTTCGGTGCCACTGTCTTCAACTTCATGGGCGCCACTCTCACGATTCTCTGGAAGCAGCCACCCTCCGAGCTCGACCGTAGCCACGGCATGCGTATGGCCTGGGGAGTGCCCATGCCGGAGTGGAGCGATGGCTGGAAAGAGCGCTTCGGCTTCGAGCTGCGCGAGCTCTACGGCCTGACCGATGCGGGCGTAGTCGCCTACGACCGTGTTGGTGCCGGGCATCGGCCGGGCTCTTGCGGCCAGGTGATCGACGAATTCGAAGTTGCCATAACCGACGAAGGGGGCTCATTGGTCAGGCCGGGCGAGGTGGGCGAGATAGTGGTCCGCCCGCGTGAGCCCGGCCTGACCATGACCGAGTACCTGGGGATGCCCGCAGAGACTCTCAAGGTCTTTGCCGGGCTCTGGCTCCATACGGGGGATCTCGGTCACCTGGACCAGGACGGTTATCTGTACTTTCACGGCCGGCGCAAGGAGAGCATCCGCAGGCGCGGCGAGAACATAAGCACCTTCGAGGTTGAGCAGGCGATCTCGGACCATCCTGCGGTCCTGGAAGTTGCGGCGATCGGGGTTCCCAGCGAGCTTGGCGAGGAGGACCTGATGGTCTTCGTGGTCACCAGGCCCGGTGCCTCCTTGGACGCCCCCGGCCTGATCGC
This sequence comes from Actinomycetes bacterium, assembly GCA_021818355.1. Lineage (GTDB taxonomy): Bacteria > Actinomycetota > Acidimicrobiia > Acidimicrobiales > Acidimicrobiaceae > Acidithrix. Next base: position 2,906 of record JAKAEN010000240.1, read on the forward strand.
CTACTGCAGGTCAAGGATGGCCGAGTTCATGGTTCCCCGATTCGTGAGCTTCATCCAAGAGATGCCCAAGACCCCGACGCAGAAGGTGGAGAAGTACCGCTTGCGCCAAATGGGGTTGTCTTCGGGTGCCTGGGATCGCGAGATGGTGGGCGAAAAAGAGGAAATGAGGTACGCGCGATGAGCGATTCCGCGCTGGATTTCGAAGCAGTGGAAGAAGAGGCGGTCCTTTACGCCTTGGACGGTTCGGGTGTGGCCTGGATCAGCTTGAACCGCCCTCACCGGCTCAATGCCATCAACTCGTCTCTCATCGAGGGCCTGGTCTCCTCCCTGGCGCGCGCCAGGACCGACGGGGCGCTGGTGGTTGTCGTGAAGGGCGAGGGGCGAGCCTTCTGCTCCGGCCACGACCTGCAGGAAGACGAGCTATCGGGTCCCGAGGCGGAGCGCATCGCCCATGGGCTGCAGGAGGTGACCAGGCAGATGCAGGCCTTCCCCGGCCCGGTGGTCGCGGCCGTGCAGGGCTACGCCCTGGGCGGGGGATTCGAGTTCGCCTTGGCCTCGGACCTGGTCTTGGCCGCACGCTCGGCCAAGTTCGGCTTCCCGGAAGTAGCGGTGGGGCTGACCGTGACCGGGGGCGTTACCAAGCTCTTGCCCCAGCTGGTGGGGCCGATGCGCGCCAAGCGGCTGCTCCTGATCGGTGCGATGATCGACGCGGAGGAGGCTCACTCGCTGGGGATGCTGAGCTTCGTATGCGAGCCCGACGAATTGGGGGAGCGGACTGCGACCATTGCCAAGCAGCTGGCGTCCAAACCTCGTTCGAGCCTTGCGCTCACCAAGCGCGCCATCGATGCGGCTCCCGACAACTTCCTGGAGGAACAGCTCGACCTCGAGGTGGAGCATCTCCTGATGGCTTCCAGGTCCTCAGATGCCTCCCTGGCCAGGGACAGGTTCCAAGAGCGCTGACGCCTTGTCCCACGCGGGACCGGATCGGGTTCACCCTGGTGCCGGCCACGCCCGCTGGGCGTGGCGCCTAGAGTTCCCGCCAGGAGGAGCCGGCCACACGCCGGCCGCGACCCGGAGGGGGCTCAGTGGCCGTATACATGATCGCCGAGGTGATGGTCTACAACGACGAGCTGTACGAGAAGTACAAGAAGCTCGCCGAAGCGGCCATCAAGAACGCGGGCGGGAAGTACCTGGCTCGGGGTGGCAGGGTGGAGTCCAAGGAGGGGATGACGCCGGATCGCATCGTGATCCTCGAGTTCCCGGACTGGGATGCCGCCCGGGCCTTTTACCACGGCCCCGACTATCAGCAGGCGATTCCCATGCGCCAGGCGGCCTCCGAAGGAAGAGTCTTTTTTGTGGAGGGCGCGCCGGGCGCCTAGCCCTCCGCCGAACTGAAGTCCCCAGGGGGACGGGGTAGCGG
>JAKAEN010000241.1 GCA_021818355.1 Actinomycetes bacterium
GGCCGGGCTCTTCCGGACACCGCCACCGTCGGCCACGCCCTGTGTGGCCTTGGCTGATGCATCCGGGGAGGGTCTGGCCGGTCTGGTGGACCAGGTCAGGGGGGCTCTCCCGGAGGCATACCTGCTCGGCTTCATGGCCGTCCCCGACCCCGAGGCCTGGCGCGCGGCCGAGCGCGCGGGTTTTGACGAGGTGGTGAGCCGCGGCGCGCTCGCGCCGTCGCTTCGCCGCGCCATCGAACGGCTGAGCGAAGGCGGCGGGGTGCGTGCCCACGCGATCTGCGACGCCAAGGATGTGGCCGGACGGCTCGGATTCCTCTTGGAGGCGGAGGTTCCCGGCCTGGGCAAGGTGTCCCTCTTCCGGGAGGGAGGGAGGCTGGTGTGCCTTGGCGCCTGCCCACATCAGGGCGCGGGGCTCGGACGGGGCGAGATCGAGGAGGGCGTGGTCACCTGTCCCGCCCACGGCAGCCGTTTTGCGATCCTGACCGGTGAGCGCGTGAGAGGGCCGAGCGACTTCGACGTGCCCTGTCACGGCGCCTATGAGCAGGGTGGGCGCATTTGGGTGCTGAGCCGCCCCTGAGCCCTCTTCAGGCGGGCAACCGGAGCTGGTGCCGGCTTTGTCCACCGTCAGAGGTGGCGAACATGCTTATCACCGGCTGCGTGGAGGTCGGTGTGGCGATCATTACCACCGCGTGAGATCCGTCGAGGGCGCCGAAGCCCATTGGAGTCCCAGGGAACGGCATGAGCGCGGAGGCGCTGCTCCAGCAGGAACCGGCGTTGGTGGTCACCTGGCTCATCAGGGTCGTCGCTTCGCCGTGCCATCGAACGCCTGAGCGAAGGCGGCGGGGTGCGTGCCCATGCGATCTGCGACGCCAAGGATGTGGCCGGACGGCTCGGATTCCTTTTGGAGGCGGAGGTTCCCGGCCCCGGGAAGGTCTCCCTCGTCGGCGTGGGGGCCGCTCGGTCTCCTGGGCGTCTGACCTTAGCGGCGAGCGAGCCTGAGCCGTAGACGGCATGGCCACCTGCCCAGCCCACGGCAGCCACTGTGAGATACTCAGAGGCGAATAGGTGTGGAGTCCGTGCGACTTCGACGTGCTCAGCCATGTGGCTTACGAGCAGGGTGGGAGTATTTGGGTGCTGAAGAGCATCGATGATCCCGGCCCGCTCCCTTCGGCGCACAGGAATGCCATGCCCCCCGGGGGGCGGGTCGAATTCCAATGCGCCGCACCGAACTTCAGGGCTCGATGGCGCCTTTCAGCGCGGCGAGACGCTGGCGATCCAGTGAGTACCAGACCCATTTCCCCCGGCGGTCGCCATGGACCAGCCCGGCTTCACCAAGGATCTTCAGGTGGTGAGAGATGGTTCCTTGGGTCTTTCCGATGGGGGCGACGAAGTCGCAGACGCATATCTCTCCGGCGGGAGCGGCTGCAAGCAGTGAGAGCATACGCAGGCGGACAGGGTCGGCGAGAGCTGCGAAGCCCGACGCGAGTTCGGCGGCCTCTTCGATATCGAGCGGAGCGGCCAGGACCGAAGGCCGGCACTCGGCCGGCTCGCCGATTCCCTCCACCTCGATCAGCGTGGCCGCCGGTGATCTCTCAACGACTTTCCCACTTTTCATTGGCAGGGTCTCCCATTGACGGATATGATTGCATTGATGGCTGTCAAAGTGTCAACAGCCTTCGATGTTACCAGGAGGTCTTGGTGTCCCGAGTGCAGCTGGCTCTAAACGTGGCCGATATCGACGAGGCGGTCACGTTCTATTCGAAGCTTTTCGGCGTCGCACCGGCCAAGCGCCGCCCGGGATATGCGAACTTCGCCATCGCGGAGCCCCCGCTCAAGCTGGTCCTCATCGAGGATCCCAACCAGGTTCCAGGATCCCTGAACCATCTGGGAGTTGAGGTGGGGAGCACCGAAGAGGTGGCCGCGGCACAGGCGCGCCTGGCAGGGCATGGCCTTGCCACCGCCAGTGAGGAGCAGGCCTCCTGCTGTTACGCGATCCAGGACAAGGTCTGGGTCGATGGTCCCGGGGGCGAGCCGTGGGAGTTCTACACCGTGCTTGGGGATGCCGACTCCCCTGCCGGGGCGCTCCGCTCCGCCCTCCCCGGCGAATCCGCCTGCTGCGCGACGAGGCCGGAGCCGGCCGCCCCGGCCTCGCAGGACTCCTCGTGCTGCTGAACCAGCCCGGTTGGGACGCCTCGGGGGCGGCCAGGCGATGAGCGGGACCGACGTCGCCCTGGAGCGGCCCGTCATCGCGCGCCTGTCGTTCCTCGACCGGTTCTTGCCGGTATGGATCCTTCTGGCCATGGCCTTGGGCATCGGCCTGGGGCGGGCGGTGCCGTCGCTCAATCGGCACCTGAACGCCATCCAGGTGACCTCCGGGACGTCGCTTCCCATCTTCATCGGGCTTCTCGTCATGATGTACCCGGTCTTGGCCAAGGTTCGCTATAGCCGGATTGGCACCGTTGCGCGGGACCCGCGGATGATGGTCACCTCATTGGTGCTCAACTGGCTCGTGGGGCCGGCGGTCATGTTCGCGCTTGCCTGGCTGATGCTGCCCGACCAGCCCACCTACCGCACGGGTCTCATCATCGTCGGGCTGGCCCGCTGCATAGCCATGGTCCTCATCTGGAACGACCTGTCCTGTGGCGACCGCGAGGCGGCAGCCGTCCTGGTTGCGGTGAACTCCCTCTTCCAGATTGCGATGTTCTCCGTGCTCGGATACTTCTACCTGCAGGTCCTGCCGGGCTGGCTCGGCCTTTCCACGGTCGGGCTGCATCTCTCGATCGCCCGCATAGCCGAGACGGTGGCCATCTTCCTGGGGGTGCCGCTGGTCGCGGGCTTTCTGACCCGTACCTTCGGAGAACGCGCCAAGGGCAGGGAGTGGTACGAGACGAAGCTGCTTCCACGGCTCGGCCCGTTTGCCCTGTACGGCCTGCTCTACACCATCGTCATCCTCTTCGCCCTCCAGGGCCGGACCATCACCACCCATCCCGTCCAAGTGGCCCGGATCGCACTGCCTCTCTTGGCCTACTTTGCGATCATGTGGACCGGCTCCTTCCTGCTCGGGCGGCGCCTCGGCTTGGGATACGAGCGCACCGCCACCCTCGCCTTCACTGCGGCAGGCAACAACTTCGAGCTGGCCATAGCGGTGTGCATCGGTGTCTTCGGAGTGACCAGCGGCCAGGCCCTCGCCGGAGTGGTCGGCCCGCTGATAGAGGTTCCTGTCCTGGTCGCGCTGGTCTACGTCGCCCTTTGGGCCCGCAGGCGCTTTCCTTTTCCGTCCGCCACCCAAGCCGAGGAGCCCGTCCATGGTTGACAAGCCCGTCGTTCTCTTTCTTTGCATTCACAACTCAGGCCGCAGCCTGGCCGCCAAGGTGCTTCTCGACCATTATGCGCAAGGCCGGGTCGAGGTGCTTTCGGCCGGCTCCGAGCCGGGCGACAAGCTAAACCCGTCGGTGGTGGCGCTCTTGGAGGAGCGGGGGCTGGACACTTCCAGGGAGTTCCCCAAGCCGCTCACCGATGAGGATGCGCGGGCTGCCGACGTCGTTGTCACCATGGGCTGTGGCGACACCTGCACCTACTATCCGGGCAAGAGGTATCTGGATTGGGAGCTTCGTGATCCTGCCGGCCTGCCGGTGGAGGAGGTCCGCCCAATCATCGAAGAGATCGACGGCCGTGTGCAAGCCCTGCTCCAGGAACTTGTCGGGGAGAGCCGGCCGGGATAAGCCGTGCACGCGGCCCGAGGGGCTGGGAGTCTCCGGGCTCAGTTCGCGCCGAGGAGCCCGTTTCGTCTGGCTATCTCCTCGCGCAGAACGCCACGCAACATGTCCACCGCTTCCACCAGGCGCGGGTAGCGAAGCGTGTAGAAGATGCTGTTCCCCTTGCGCTCGGTGTCGACCAGGCCGCGGGTGCGCAGGATGGCCAGGTGCTGGCTCACGTTCGCTTGCGGGAGCACCAAGGCGGCGGAGATCTCGCCTACGCTCATGGGTCCGTTGGAGAGCGCCCAGATGACCATCAGCCGCTTGGGGTCGTTGAGGGCCATGCACATGTTGGAGACGAGCTCCTCCATTTCCAGGCGTACCTGATCCGTGAGCTCGTTCTGCACGGCTGACATTGCCAGAGTCCCCCTCGTCCCGCTGACGCAATCCGGCGCCCGGCCCGGTGCCACCAGGCGAAACGCCAGTCATAATCACCTGCTTATTCTTCGCATTCTAATAGCCTTTGAATGTGCGGGGTGGGGCCAAGGCCGGTTGCCGCACTCCACTCGACGTTGCCGACCAGGAGGATTCCGTGTCCACTCTTGTCACCTTCCACGCCCATCCC
>JAKAEN010000019.1 GCA_021818355.1 Actinomycetes bacterium
GCTCGTCCAGTTCGGCGTAGGTGTAGCTCTGATCGCCGAAGACGAGCGCCTTCGTGCCGGGCTGCCGACGCGCCACTCGCCTGAGTGCGTCACCCACGTTCCAGCGGTGGATCAAGTTGTATCCGGTGTCGTCCATCTCCCCTCCCGGGTGGCAAGGCGTCAGTAGGAGCGTGGCAGCCCCAGGTCGTGCTCGGCTATGTAGTTGAGGATCATCTCGTTGTTGATCGGCGCTGTCTTGGCCAGCCGCGCCGGCGCCAGCATTTGGATCAGCATGTAATCCGCGACGAACCCGTTCCCTCCATGGGTCTGGATGGCGCGGTCGGCCGCCTCGAAGGCGTTCTCGGAGGAGAGGAGCTTGGCCATGTTGGCGTAGGTGCCGACCACCGATGAGGGCGCATAGCGGTCGTAGGCCTCTGCGGCGCTGTACATAAGGGCGCGTGCGGCCTCCTGATTGGCGCGGATGCGGGCCAGGGGGTGTGCCACGGCCTGGTAGGCGCCGATCGGGCGCTCGCCGAAGACGCGCCGCTGGTTGGCGTATTCCACCGCGCGGGTCAGGAAGTAATCCGTCAGGCCGACGGAGAGCGAGGAGCCGATGATCCTCTCGGGGTTGAGCGCCTCGAATAGGACCGCCGCTCCTTGATCGGGCTCGCCGATCAGGTTCTCCTCGGCGACCTCGGCGTCGTCGAAGTGCAGGTGGAACTGGGAAAAGCCTTCGATGCCCACGGTGGACATCTCCGTTCGCGACATGCCGGGGGCGTCCGTGGGGACCAGGAAGAGCGAGAGGCCGAAGGCCTTTGGCAGGCCGGCTCGCGCCACCTCCTCGCGCCCGGTGGTGCGCGCCACCACCAGCACCATGTCGGCCCGGTCGACGCCTGTGATCCAGGCCTTCTCGCCGGTGAGGCGGTACGCGCTCCCGTCGCGGCGGGCGCGAAGACCGATGTTGAAGGAGTTGGTTCCCGCGTCGGGCTCCGTTATGGCAAAGGCCAGCTTCAGCCGGCCTTCGGCGATTGCGGGCAGCAGTTTGAGTCGCTGGGACTCGCTGCCGCCGCGAAGAATCGCCAAGCCGTCCATGACCGTGAGCATGGCCAAGGTGTTGCCCAACCCGTAGGCGGAGAAGCGCTCCATCGCCACCGCCACGGCCAGCAGTCCGGCGCCGGAGCCGCCGTACTCCTCCGGGATCATCGCGCCCACCACGCCCAGCGAGGCCATGGCCTCCATCAGCTCGTCCGGATAGCGCCGCTGGTCCAGGATGGTCCGCAGCAGCTCGTCGCGCCGGCCACCCAGGCGTTCCAGATAGGTGTCGACGGCCTCGGCCATGGCCCGGTGGACGTCGGTGAAAAAGGGTGAGCTTAGGGTCGCCGACGAGCCTGCCATGGGTCTCCTACGTGTCCGGGAAAGCGGGCGCCCGCCCCAGCCGGGCGAGGCGGGCCCGGCATCGGCCGGGCCCCGTGCAGACACTATCGCAGCCGGTGCAGGTGATTCAGCTCCTAGCGAGGACGCCCCCAGTGACGCAGTGCCGCTCCTCTCAGCCCAGTGCGCCCGCGGGCAGCCTTTCGGTGATTCGGGAGGTCAAGGTCCTGGAGGCCGCCTGGGAGCGCTCCGCAACGGCGACCACAAGCGAGAGGTCACCCCGCGCCCAATTGGCGATGTAGGGGAAGCTGTAGTCGTCGGTCGCCAAGCCCAGGTTGGCCATCACCAGGTAAGCGGTGGTTTCGGCCTCGATCTCGGCCACTTGGCGGGAGGCGATGCCCTGGGCGTGGAGCTCGATGTGGGCAAGTTCGTGGGCCATGGTCTTGGCGCGTTGGGCGCCGGAGAGTCCGGAGCGGACGGTCACACGCCGAGCCAGGAAGTCGGTGAGGCCGTTGGCACCCTGCAGGTCCCCTTCGTAGGTCTCGAAGCCCGCCACCGCGGCTTGGGCGACCAGCGCCGCCGAGACGGCGTCGTATTCCATGGACTCGCCCTGCAGGAGGACGGGAAGTGGCGGTGCCAGGTCCGGACCCTCGGTCTGGGAGACGTCGAATACCGTCACCCAGCGGAATCCGACCGGGCGATCGTCCTCCGGCTCGGCTTCCCCCTTGCGCCCGGCGGGACGGAAGACCGGTGCGAGCACCGCATACCCACGTTCGCCTGAGCGGACCTGCCGCCCCAGGCGTTGCCAGTTCCGGTAGCCGGCAAGATGGGTCACCTCCTCGCTGCGCCTGCAGGCCTGCATGGCCACCAGAACCGCGTTGCGCGGCGAGAAGCGGTTGAGGATGCGGGAAGCGGCGGCGATGCGCTTCCAGTCCACTCCCGAATCGATACGGGCCACCTCCGCGTAGAGGCGCTCGAGGATCTTGGCGTAGGGATCGCCAGGGACAGGCATGGGGTCCCCCTTGGCACGTCGTCGGTATCTCCGAGGCAGCGGTCGCTGCTAACGGGGCCTTGTTGTGCCGAGGGTCGCCCTTTGAGGCGGCGTCGCCGAAGCTAGCGCGCCCGTGTGACCGCTAGGAGCCGATCCGGCTGGTCGGCTTGACCTTGACCATCACCCGCACTTCGCCGGGCTCGCGCATCGGGTAGGTGTCCTGGCCCAGGTACTTCTTGGCCAGGAAGTCGATGTGCTCGTCGGCGCCTTCCTCCACGAATTCCGCCCGTCCTCGTACCGAGACCCAGCGGTAGGGGTTCTTGGAGTCCACGACGCAGACCGAGACCAGCGGGTCGCCCATGATGTTGCGATGCTTGATGCGCCCCTTGGAGGTGTTGAAGATCACGTGCTCGCCGTCGGTGTCGACCCAGACCGGAGTCTGCTGAGGCGCCTTGCCCACCGAGTTGGTGGCGACGATGGCGATCTGGGGCTCCTTGAGGAGTTCGATGTCCTGGGGTGTAAGCATCTCGGTTCGCTCCTTGGGTTGGCTAGGGACAACATGTTATTCGGCCTGCTCGAAAAGGTCAGGTGGGGCCTGGCCTCACGCCTCCGGGGGCGCGGCTTCGGCCTCCATCGCCGCGGAATTGAAGATCCCCTTCGACATGAGGGAAAGCTCCAGTCCTGCCCGCCTGCGAAAGACGCGCGCCCGCAGCGCACGCGCGTCCGGGTTTGACGGCTCGGCCTGAAAGACGAGTTCGGCCAGGTGGCCGGCCAGACGCTGATCGTCATCTGCCTCGGAGTCGCTCAGCTCCTCTATACGGGCGACAAAGGCGCGCCGGTCGGTCACCAGGGAGAGGATCTCCCTGGCCAGCGCCGCCTTGCGGGCCGGCTTGAGTTCGGCAGGGTCTCCGCTGTACCAGCCGCCGAATTCGCGCCAGACGTTGTGGACGATGAATTCCGGCTCGTCGTAGACCGGCCGCAGGTAGGGAAGGTCGATGAGGGCCTCCGGGGCCTTCACGGTGTGCAGGATCTCGTTGAGCGGTGCGTCGGCGTTCATCATCTCCAGCGTCTGGGAAAAGATCGAACGCAGCAGCTCGGCCGCATTGCGGAGCGTGGTCGCGATCCTCTCCTTGCCGGCCAGCGGCAGCCCGTGGCCGGGGAGGAGCAGCTCGGCCTCCAGGGCCGCCATCTCCTCCAGCGCGACCGCCCAGTCGCGCGGATAACGCTGCACCTTCTGGGGATTCCCGCCGTTAGGGGTCACCCAGGCGAAGAGGTCCCCGCAGGCGATCACTCCCCGGTCTGGAAAGTGCGTCCAGGTGTGGTCATCGGTCTCGCCTCTGGCATGGTGCAGTTCGAAGTAGAGCTCGCCCAGGCTGGAGGTGTATGTGACCTCGTAATCGGTATCGGGATAGCGGTATTCGGTCGGCCATTGCAGGCCGGGTACCTGGAACTGCCGGCTGTTGGCCAGGGCGTTGTAGCCCGGGCTCTCCTCGTAGCGCGCGAAGCGGTGCGCGACGCCACGGTGGGCGATCACCTCCACCGGCTCCTCCTGGCTTGCCTCGAAGTGGGGGACACCGAAGACGTGGTCGATGTGGCCGTGCGAGTAGATCGCGATTTTCAGCGGCAGCCGGCTCCATGAGCGCACGACCGAATGCACTTGCTCGGCGGCGAGATACCCGCCGGTGTCCACCATCATGAGTCCTTCGGTGGTACGAAGCACGCTCGCGTTGGCGAAGGAGTGGACAAAGGCTATGCCGTCGCCGGCCTCGTGAAGCGTGTTGTCCGCACTCCAGGCGTGCTTCCCGCCCAGGTCCTCCTCACCCGACCAGAGCTTCGCAGATCGCTCCAGGATGTCCATGGGGCCCCCTTTCCCGGCTTCCATACTGTCATAAGTGCCGGGACAACTGCGAGGTAGGTGGCGCTAGCTTGGCTCCCCGTATCCGTAGATCGGGGCGCCGTTCGACTCCAGGGAGCGCTGGGCCATGAAAGGCCCGTTCACCGTCACTCCGAGCCAGCCATCCGGCCCCGGGCCGGAGTCGCCCTCGACGGTGACCATGCTGCCGTCCGGCCAGGTCTGGACAACGATCCCGTCGTGCACCGAGGAAGAGGTGCTCTGGGGGCCGGTCCCGTAGAAGACGATGTCGCCTGCGGCCGGCGACTGGCCAGGACCGATCACCGTCGCGTTCTGCGCGGCCCAGTCGTAAAGATCTCCGGTGAAACCGTCCGAGACCGCCGCCAGGCCCCCCTGATTCCAGGCCCAGGCCGCGAAGAGGGCGCACCATTGCTCACAAGGGCCATAGGGGTTGCAGAAGTTGCCCTGGGTGGCGGGCCCGATCTGCGTGGCCACCGCGTTCACGATCATCCCGGAGTTGGGGAGCTGGCGCTCTGTGGGCGTGGGCGCGAAGGTGTAGGTGGCCGAGTCGGGCGAGAGCATCCAGTATCCGTCGATTCCGGGTGCGCTTACGATCTCGCTGATCGGGGTGTTGGGAATCTGGGCCCCGAGAGAGCCGTGGTAGGTGGCGTCCCCGAAGGTGAAGACGCCTCCGTCGTTCCCGACCAGCCAGTAGCCCTTGCCGTCCGGCGAAGCGGCCATGCCCATCACCGGCGCATTGAGGGGAGTGCCACCCATCGAGCCGTAGAAGGTGGCGTCCCCGAAGGTGAAGATCCCGCCGTCCGAGGCGACCAGCCAATAACCGGCCCCGTCCGAGCTGGGTTGCATTCCCACCACCGCGGCGTTCAGGTGCTTCCCGCCCATCGAGCCGTAGAAGCGGGCATCCCCGAAGGTGAAGATCCCACCGTCGGCAGCCACCATCCAATAACCCGCCCCATCGCTGGTGGAGGCGATGCCCACTATGGGCGCGTTAAGAACCGTCCCGCCCATGGAGCCGTAGTAGTGCGCGTCACCGAAGGCGAAGATCCCGCCGTCCGAGGCGACCAGCCAGTAGCCCTTGTCGTCGGGGGTGAGGGCGATGCCGACGATGGGAGCGTGGAGGGGCTGGCCCGCCATCGATCCGTAGAGCTGGGCGTTCCCGGTCGCATAGAGGCTCCCGTCGGCGGCGGCGAGGATGGCGCCCTGGCCGCCCTGGGTGACCGCGGCGCCGACGATGACCGAGGAGAAGGATCCGCTCGGGGCCGCAATGGCGGGCGCGGCTCCGAAGGGATCGAGAAGCGGCGCGGAGTAGGAGGCGGGGGAGGCATGTGAAAGATGGGCGGTTGAGGTCCGTGATGCCAGGGAGATGGCCACGAGGGCGGCCACCGCCAGGATCCGAATGGCATTGCGCGCCCGGGCACTGCCCGACCGGCGCGTGTGGGGGCGCGAGGTTTGCGGGGTCATCGTGGCTCCACCCTACAAGACGCGAGGCGCGGTGCACAGGGACGTTCGGGCCTGAATTCGACCGGGCGGGCGATGGCGGGGAGGCCCCTGCGCCAAGGCAACGCGACCGCCGGCCGCGTTAATGAGCCCCACGTACGGCCACATTTCCCTAAGCTTGTGCGCCTGATTCACATCCGTTGTCCGCCCTCCCCGGAATCCGGGCCCACCGAACAGGCGCAATATGGAAAATGGACCGGAACCGGTTGTCGGCGCTTCGCTGAACAGCCCCCACATCTCAGCCCTCACCAGGGTGGAAGGGGCGATGACCGAAAGCCTGATGCGCCTCTGGACTCGCGTGAGGGTCGAAGTGCACATCGCCCCCAACCAGCTGACCCTCTTCGAGCCGGAGCGGGGCTACGTGGACCTTGGCGCGGCCTTCGAGCTGGGGGGAGCCTCGCCCCAGGACTTGCTGTGGGTGATCACCGCCTGGAATCCCGCCGCCACCGAGCGCGAAGCGCGCTTCAACCGCCTCGATCAGGCAAGAATGCTGCTCGAGCTGGCGCGGGCGGGCCTCGGCTTCTTTCCCAGCAAAGGATCGGCCCCGGGCTGGGAGGAGCCGGGTACGGCTTTCTTTTCCCCCTCTGGGGAGCTCGCCGCGGCGCTGGCCGGGCGCTTCGGGCAGCTCGGCTATTACCGCTTTGGCCGCACGGAGGGCTTCTGCGTGGATGCAACCGGACGCTTTCCACCGTCGCGCCTGGGATCGGCCCCGGGCCAGACGGCTCGTTAATGGGCCGCCGCCGCGCCATCCCGGCTCGATTCTGAGAGCATTCTCGCATTCGAATACTCAAGGTCTTCATCTTGGGGACGATGCTGGAAGCATGAGCACTACCAGCGAGACAACCGCAGTGATTCTCGAGATCCGCATGCGGAGGATTGCCAGCAACCTCTGGCAGGCGCTGCTCGTCGACGACGCCGAGCTTGCGGCCGTGGCCGCGACGCCAGGCGGGGCAAGGTCGGAGCTCAAGGCCCTGGTCTCCATCGCGCTGGGTGTTCCGGCCCAGATGGTGCTCTTCTCGGCGGCGTCAAGAGTGGTGGAGATCGACGGCGCTGAGTGGGGCGATCGGCCCGAGCCCCTCGTCCACCTCTACGCCTGAGCATCAGGGCACGCCCCAGGGCGCAGGTGCACCCGCCCCGGGTTCACGCTGCGCGGCACAGGGCTGGTGCACTTTGAGCTGGGGCTCAGTGGATCCCACCCCGCCCCGAGCAGGGCGCTAGGCTATGGGGTCGTGAACCTCACGGCGCTGAAGACGCAGTACCTCACCTGGGCGCGGGGAAAAGGGCTCGAGGTCGTCCTGATCGTATTGGCGTCGATACTGCTCGCCCGCGGCATCCATTACGTGGGCACGAAGATCTCCGCGCACCTTTCCAGGCTCGCCAAGCAGCAGATTCGCGACGAGTTCGTGCTCTCGGAGAGAAACAAGCACGTGGCGGCCATCGTGCAGGCGCTGGAGTGGGCATCGGTCGCACTCATCTACAGCATCTCCTTCGTGCTCATCCTGATCCGCTTCGACGTTCCCATCACCACGCTGGTGGCCCCGGCCACGGTTCTCGGGGTCGCCCTGGGTTTCGGAGCGCAGCGTATCGTGCAGGACCTCCTGGCCGGCTTCTTCATCTTCGCCGAGCGCCAGTACGGCGTCGGGGATATCATCCGCATCGGCCAGCCCGGCACTCTCACCGGAATTTCGGGAACGGTGGAAGAGGTGACCCTGCGCATCACCCGGCTCAGGACCCTCGCGGGCGAGCAGGTGATACTTTCCAACTCCCAGATCCTGCAGGTGGTGAACCTCTCGCGCGAGTGGTCCCAGGTGGTGGTGGACTTCCCGGTGCGCCAGTCCTCGGACTTCGTCCAGGTTCGCTCGCTGCTCGAGTCGATAGCGGCGGCGATGGCCAAGGACCCGAAGTGGTCCGGTTATCTGGTTGGCCCGATCACGGTCTCCGGGATTGAAGCGATAACCCCAGGAGTCGCGACCGTGCGCATGCTCGCCAAGACGCTGCCGGCCCAGCAGTGGGAAGTCGCCCGCGAGCTGCGCTTCCAGGGCCTTAGTGAGCTGGGCAAGCTGGGGGTGCTTGTCGAGCCCGGCAATGTGAACGTGACCTATGGACCCTGAGGCTCAGCCCGGACAAGGGGAGCAGGCTCCCAAGCAGATCGTGCGCCACCTGCGCATGCCGCGGCGCTCGACCATCATCCTGCTGGTGGCCTTCGTTGCCACGCTGCTTCTTTACCTGGCCGTGAAACCGGCTCCCACGCCGGCGGCCCCGCCCATTTACGCGATAGTCCCGGCCACGACCACCACCGCGCCTCAGGCGGTGGTGCCGACCACTGCGGCGCACGCCACCACGACCACCACCGCACCGGCTACGACGACCTCTTCCACGAGCGTCGTCACGTCGACCACCTTGCCGGGATCGACGACGACGTCGGCGGGTGGGGCTTCGACCACCTCGACCACCCTCCCACCGGGCAGCACGACTTCCACCACCCTGAAAGGCGCTTAGCCGGCCTTTCGCGCGGCGACGTAGTCGACGATCGCCGCGAAACCGGAGTGGTTGTGGTGCGGCAGGATCTCACCTGCCAGGCCGAAGAGTTCGGGATGGGCGTTGGCCACCGTAAGAGGATGACCTACGAGGCGGAGCATGGTCAGGTCGTTCCGCTGGTCGCCGACCGCGACTACGTGCTCCGTTTCGATCTCCATGATCCGGCACACCTCGAGAATCCCTGACGCCTTGGAGACACCGTGCTTGGCGAACTCGATCCAGTCGGGGCCGGAGACGGTGATGTCCACCAGTGGCGCCAGCTCCGCACCAAGGATGTTCCGCAGGCGCTCGGAGGTCAGGCCGGCTCTCCTGGCGATGAGCTTGGTCGCGCCCGGGCCGATATGGTCCTCCAGCGCGCGGATCTCCGGCACGTTGAGGCCGGGGATGGGCCGCGAGAAGAAGCCGGGCTCGGCGTAGAAGTCCTCGAGGAGCTCGCCGGCGAGTATCGCGCCTGGAACCCTGCGCCGGACCACCCTGATCACCTCGGCCGCCACCGCGGCCGATATCAGCTGGTGCGACAAGACGCTAGAGTCCTGCAGGTCGTAAACGACCGCCCCGTTGGCACAGATTGCCAGTGGACCCAGACCGGCTGTGGCCGAGATCTTGCGCACCGACCGCGGCGAACGGGCCGTGGCCGCGATGGTGGGGATTCCCATCTCCGCCAGCAGCGCCACGGCGTCCATGTTCTCCTGGCTTACCCGCCCGTTCTCGTCGAGCAGGGTGCCATCAAGGTCGGTGACAACTAGGCGAATCAATTTCGGGCCGTTCTCGGGGTCGGGTGGGGTAACTCCACATTCCAGCCTATCCCTGGGTGGAGCCCGCCGGTGGTATCGAGGCCTGAGTGAAGCTGCCCCCGCCGAAGACGTTGCCCTCGTTGCCGGGAGCGCACTCGGCTGTCAGAGCCGAGCGCAGGTGGTCGATGGGGACGCGGTTTGACTCCGAGAGCGTCGCCTCGAGTGGTTGCCAGTTCCCGTTGCTGCCGGCGGCGATCGCGGCCAGGGGCAGCGCGCGCCGCAGCAGCTCGAGAGCCCTTTGCTGGGTGGAAGGGGTGGTGCTTCCCGCCGAAATGGCCAGGGACTGGCGGACCAGCTCGCACGCCTTGGTGCCGTTTGCGGTGGCCGAGGCCCCGCATGCCGAGGTGACGACCGCCAATCCCGCCATGATGAATGACGCGAGGGCTATCCGTCTCCGTCGCCCGCCCGCCTTCGCCGTGTCCAGGCCCTGGCCAGACATCGCAGTGTGCCATCCTTTCGCGCCCCGAGGCGCGCCCTTCACTCTAAGTCGGCCCGGGGTCGCCCGGTAATCGAGCAGGTCGGCGCCCACTGGGCGAAACACCTCTTGCGTGCCGGGGGCCCTAAGCTTGGCCACGCACCCCAAGGAGGATTGATGGACAGTCCCGACCTCGGACTCTTCGGTCCCGGGAGCGTCTCGTGGCGCCTTCACCAGGACCGCTCGGCCTTCGTCGGCGGCCTGCGCGCTCTTCTGCTCCAGGCACTTTCCACCCGGTCGATGCGCGCGGTCGTGGACTTCTCCGACTATCGGAGCGACCCTTGGGGCCGGTTCTTCCGCACCTCGGACTTCATCATGACAGTGACCTTCGCCCCGCGCGAGCGCGCATTGGCGGCCATCGAGCATGTGCGGCACGTCCACGAACGCATCAGCGGCTTCGACCCCGACTCCGGGCAGCCCTACGCCGCGGGCGACCCGGAGCTGCTCGCCTTCATTCACAACTGCTTCGTGGACTCGATCCTCGCCGCCCATGAGGCGCTGGTGCACCCGTTGTCGAAGTCCGACGCCGACCGCTATCTCGCGGAGCAGGCGGAGGTGGCCTTGAGGCTGGGAGCACGGCAGGATGCGCTCGCAACCACCAAGGAGGAGCTGCTTCCCCTCATCGAGGGCGTGGGCGACCTTGGCATCTCCGACGGCGCCCGCCGGGCTTTCTCCGACATCTCCCATCCCCGCTTCGGGGATCTCGCCCCGCTGCTGGGGCCCCTGTGGCATCTGCTCTTCGAGACCGCCTTGGACCTGCTTCCGCCGTTCGCGCTGGAGCTCTACGGCCTCGACCCCTGGCGTCCCCTCTCGCCGCTCAGGAGGGCGAGCACCGCGGGCCTGGCCCAGGCCGCCCGGCTCCTGCTGCCGAGCCACCCATATGTGCGCAGGGCCAAGTACGCCTGGTACGCCGATCCCGAGTCGCTGCGGACCCCCGCCGCCGGCGGGTGAGACCGCCCGGGCCAACCCTCCCGAGGTGCTCTGGCTAGCATGATGTCATCGACTCGCGCAAAGCCATCGAGCTCTTTGGAGAATTAGCAGCACTGGTCTCGGCGGCCATCGGCCAGGAGGGACTGGACTGGTCGCCGACCGGGGCCGGCTCGGGCCAGCATCGCGGTGACGTGGTGATCGACGAGCTTTGTCTCGAGTTCCTCGTCGGGAACGGCTTCTCGGTCTACTCGGAGGAGTCCGGCTTCACCGGGGCCGAGGCTCCCGATGCGCCGGTGGTGGTGCTCGATCCGGTGGACGGCTCCACCAATGCCTCGCGCGCCATCCCGCTCTTCACGCTTTCGTGCGCGCTTGTATCCAATGGAGAGCTGGTGGGGGGCTACGTGGAGGAACTGACCAACCACGCGCGCTACTACGCCATCCGCGGGGAGGGCGCGTATTTCATGGATGCCCCGATATCCGCATCGCGTGGCGCGAGGCCACTTCGGGGCTCGGTGGTCGCCGTCAACGGCTACCCCCGCGCCTATCTCGGCTGGGGGCAGTTCAGGGCGCTCGGCTCCGCCGCGCTGGAGCTGGCGATGGTGGCCTCGGGCCAGCTGGACGCCTACATCGACTGTTCGCGCTCAGGGCTGGCGCCATGGGATTACCTTGGTGCCCTCGCCGTACTGCGGGAATCCGGCTGCGCGGTTGCCTCGCTGGATGACAGCCCCGCCCCCGAAGAGGATCTCTACGGTGCGCGCCGCAGGATCGCTGCTGCAGCTTCGCCCGCCCTTCTTGACGAACTCGTCTCGGCCTGGCGCTCCTCGGCGCGCAAATAGGGGACGCCGGACCCCGGGCGACCCCGTGGGTTCTCCGCGTATCAATACCGTAGTTCCCTAGTTCTCAGGGTCCCGGCGGCGCCGTACGATCAACGCGTGCAATTCGCAGGGGAGCCCCCTTTCTTTCCGGAGGGGCCGGACGTCGAGGTGCGCCTGGCAGTTGTGGAGAGCCGCTCGCTGATCCGCGAGGGGCTCTGCGAGCTGCTGTCGCGACACCAGGATATGGAGGTGGTAGGTACCGCCTCCTGTCTTGCCGACGCCTTCGCCCTGCTGGCCGCGGAGCATCCAAGCGTGGTTCTCGCCGCACTGGAGTTGCATGACGGCAGCGGTCTCGAGCTGGTCCCGAGGATTCAGCGCGCCCATCTGGGAACGCGGGTTCTCATCTTCGGCTCCGAGCCCGATCCCGCGCTGGCCAGGCGTGCGCTGACCTGGGGTGCCGCCGGCTACCTCCTGGACTCGGTCGACGCCGACGAGCTCGCGGGGGCCATCCGGGTGGTTGCGGCCGGAGCCGTGGTTCTCGACCACGCGTTTTCGACCCTTGCCTCCACTCCCGAGCCGCTCCACAACGGGCATCCGCGGATCTCGCTCACCTTGCGCGAAGAGCAGATCCTCGAGTGCCTGGCGGCAGGCTGGAGCAACCGCCACATCGCCCAGGAGTGCGGGTTGAGCGTCCGCACGGTGGAGGGGCACATCTCCAAACTTCTCGACAAACTCGGGGTCGCTTCCCGCGTGGAGGCCGCCCTCTGGGCTGTCAGGCACGGATGCGTGCCTGCTCAGAGGCATATTTCCCACGAGTAGCCCACCCCCGGGGAATTACGGTGCGCTCCTACGGTGATAGCTCGCTTATCAAGCGCTCAGGCAACGCTCAGAATTTGTGACGTTGGCCGGGGTGCGCCCCGTGACAATCCAGAAGATGCACACACGGAGATGCGCCGCGTGTGCCGGCTAGGAGGAAGCAAATGAACAGGACCAAGGGTCAGCGCTGGGCGGTCATCGCCGCTGGAGCACTGGCTGCGGGTGGCGCCTTGGCGGCGTGCGGCTCGGCCAGCGCCTCGTCCACCTCGACCACGGCGGCGCCCAAGGCAGCGCCGGTCGTCGTGCATGAAGCCATGACCATTCTCACCGGCGGCATGATCGCCGATCCGGGCTGGCCGGCCTTCGTGCCCGGCTCCGTCACGGTTCCCGCTGGCGCCACCGTCGACATGACCATCTACAGCTACGACGACGGAACCGCCCCCCTTCCGTCCAGCCTCGCCAATTACGCCAAGGCGAGCGGGGTTACCAATCTGACCGAGAACGGCACCCCGGTGACGAGCATGGACCCCTCCGCGGTGGCCCACACCTTCACCATTCCCGCACTCGGGATCAACGTTCCGATCGGCGTCATGCCGACCGCGACCGGCGTCAAGAAGCCGCTCGTCGTCCAGTTCACCTTCAAGGCCACCAAGTCCGGTAGCTACGAGTGGCAGTGCATGGCCCCCTGCGGCAGCGGCTCCGACGGCATGGAAGGCGCCATGGCCACGGACAACTTCATGAAGGGAACCTTCACCGTCGCCTAGGCGATTCGAAGGCCACCCGGGGAAATTGAGTGCAGAAGGAGGTTGGCGGTATGGATTCACCGACGGGATCTAGTGCTAGGACGGGGAGCCGGGCGGCTCCCCGGGACTCGAGCGGGAGAGGCGGCGGCCATCGAGGCCGTGCGCTGGCGGCATCGGCCGGGGCGGGCGTCGCCGTGGCGGCCGCCCTCGCGCTCGGCGGCTGCACGTCGGGGCAATCCGCCGCCACCTCCACTGCCCAGAAGGTCTCGGCGAACACGATCATCCATCGCAAGATGGTGATTGAGACCGGGCATATGGACGGAAAGCCAGGGTGGCCACGCTTCACTCCAGCGGGCTTCACCGCCCCGGCGGGTGCGACGATCGTGCTGACGATCGTCAACTACGACGATGGCACCGCTCCGCTGCCGCCTGCCTCCCCGTGGGGGCAGGTGTGGGGACCGGACGCCACCTTCGGAGAGGTGACCGGCGGGACCGAGCTCGTCAACGGGACCAAGGTGAACGAGATCTCGAACCAGCTGGTCTCCCACACCTTCGAGATTCCCGCCCTGCTGGTGAACATTCCCATCCCCGCGGCCTCCTCGAGCAGCCATCCGGTGACCGTGACCTACACCTTCAAGGTCAACAAGTCCGGCACCTTTCTGTGGATCTGCGCCGCCCCGTGCGGCAGCGGATCGGCCGGCATGGGTGGCGCCATGAATACCAACGGCTGGATGAGAGGGTACGTGCACATCACGTGATGGGCAAGGCGCTTAGGCAGTCGGCGGCCGCGGATATGGCGGCCCAGCTAATGGGAGCAGGGAATTGAGCTGGAATTTTGACTTCAAACATGCGAAAGGGCTCAGGATCGGGGAGCCCGAGCAGCCGCCAGCGAGCTGCTCGTCGGCAGGTTCGTGCGGCCTGCCGACTGCGATCGCCCAGGGAGACGATGACTCACCCGTCTCCCGGCGGAACTTTCTCCGCCTCCTCGGGGGCGGCCTGGGCACCGCGGCGCTGGTCGGCGCGGGCGCCGAGTTCATCTCCTACCGGGCATGGGCCGCGGGCGCCAACGGCACCTCCGGCGGCGGAGGCATGAGTGGCAAGGCGGCGGCGACCATGGCCGACACCAAGGCCCCTCCGACTCACCAGTGGGCGATGGTGATCGACCTTCGCAACTGCGACGGTTGCGGATCCTGCACGGCGGCGTGCCAGAAGGCACACAGTCTCACCCCTGACCAGACCTGGATCAAGGTCTTTTCCATGGAGGACACCTCGGGGAACACCTACCACATGCCCCGCCCGTGCATGCAGTGCGAGAACCCGCCCTGCCTGGACGTTTGCCCCGTGCACGCGACCTTCCGCACCGACCAGGGCGTGGTCCTGGTGGACCAGGACCGCTGCATCGGATGCCGCATGTGCATGGCGGCCTGCCCCTACGAGGCCCGCTACTTCAATTGGAGCTCCGGGGTGAGCTACCCGCGCCTGCCGGTGGAGCCGACGCCCGAGTTCCCGGTTCCCCAGCGCGAGGGCACGGTCGGCAAGTGCACCTTCTGCGTGGGCAACCTCAACAACGGCCTGATGAGCGAGTGCGCGGCCGGCTGCCCGATGGGATCGATCTACAACGCCGATGTGATAACCGACGTCGCCGTCAACTCGATGGGCGAGACGGTGAAGCTTTCCAAGTTCCTCTACGACAACGACGCGGTGACCTACAAGCAAGAGGACAACACCCATCCGCGCGTCTGGTACATCCTCGGCCACGGCCAGGATCTCGACACCGACACAGACATGACCACTAACGCGTAGGCGGACGCCATGGGAGCACAGGACTTGAGAACTATGGGAGAGGGTTGAGCGGTGCAAGAGGAATACGAGGATTTGAAAGCAAAGGTCGACGGAGCCATCGGGGGTGGTCCGGATGACGACGCATGGAACGAAGTGGTTCGGGAAGCCGCGGTGCGGTCGATGACCCGCCACGGACGAAAGTGGTGGGTCGCCGTCGCGCTACTCTCCCTCGTCGTCCTGGCCGGCTTCTATGCCTGGATCTACCAGCTCCAGCACGGAATGGGCTCCGCAGGCTACAACGACACGGCATTCTGGGCCGTCTACCTGGCGGACGTGGTCGCCTTCGTCGGCGTCAGCTACGGTGGCGCGGTGATCTCGGCGATCCTGCGCCTGACCGGGCAGAGCTGGAGGGCGCCCCTCACCCGGCTGGCCGAAGGGATGGCGTTGGTGACGGTGCTGATCGGCGCCGCCTTCATCTTCCCGCACCTCGGCAGGCCGGAGCGCTTCCTCAACATCATCGCCTATCCCAACACCTCCTCTCCGCTGGTGTGGGACTTCCTGGCCATCGGCACCTACGCGGTGGCGACGATCATCTTCTTCTACCTGCCCCTCATCCCGGACCTGGCGATCCTCAACAAGAGCGCCGGTGCTCCGGGTGGAAAGGTGCGCAAGGCGGTGTTCAGGGCTCTCTCGTTGAACTGGCTAGGCAACGAAAAGCAGCGCCGCGTGCTCCACGGGGCCCTGACCATCATCTCGCTGCTCATCGTTCCCCTGGCGGTCTCGGTGCACTCGGTCCTCTCCTGGGCCTTCGCGCTCACCAGCCGTCCCGGCTGGGCTGAGACCGTCTTCCCGCCCTATTTCGTGATCGCCGCCCTTTACTCGGGCACCGCCCTGGTGGTGGTCACCGTGTCGGCGTTCCGCAAGGGGTATCACCTCGAGCGATTCATCACCAAGCGTCACTTTGCCAGGCTCGGTTACCTGATGGCCGCGCTGGGGCTGGTCTACCTCTACCTGACCTTCGTGGATCTCATCGGTGAGGGCTATACCGGGATCACCACCGGCTGGATTCAGCAGACGGTCACCGGCCGCTATGCCCTTGCCTTCTGGTTCTACGTTGTCGCCGGCGAGCTCCTGCCCATCGCGCTGGTCGCGATCAAGAAGACCCGCACTCCGGCCGGCATGACCGTGGCCGCGGTCGGCGTGGTCATCGCCCTGTGGGTGAAGCGCATGGTCATCATCCTGCCCCCGGCCACCCAGCCCTTGGTTTCGGGCCCCTGGGGTGGGTATCACTTCACCTGGGTATCCATCACCATCACCCTGGCCGGCGTGGCGGCTATTCCGCTTCTCTTGATGCTGCTCTTCCACTTCGTGCCGCTCTTTTCCATCGACGAGATGGAGGAGGTCGGATACCTTGGAGCGATCGAGCAGGTCTCGGCCGAGACCTCTGCGGCCATCGCCTCGGGCGAGTACGACGAGGTGCCCGAGCTCACCTCCTCCAGCGCCGCAAGCGGAGTCGCTCCCGCTCGCGCGGCGCACCGCAGCCGCCTGCACCTCCGGCGCCGCGCCTTCGGGACCGGGGCCGCGATGGTGGCGGCCGCTCTGATGGCGGCCGGGGCGATCTCCCTCTTCGGGGGCGCCAAGCCGGCAGGAGCCAGCACAACCGCGCCCTTCAGCCTGGCGGTCGCCCAAGTCACACAGGGCAAGGCCACGCTCTCGCTGACCGCCACCGGTTCGCCGGGCCAGCAGGTGGACTTCTACGTGAAGACGACCACCTTCTCCACCGGCGGCCTCATGCAGATCGGCTCGGCCACCGCAACCAACGGCATCGCCAAGATCACCTATCTGCCTACCTGGACCGGCGAGGAGACCTTCGTGGCCCAGGCGCTTGGAGCAGGCGGGACCATCGCAGGCAGCGCAACGGAGGCCTACAAGGTCATCCTCGACCCGGCGGGCCTTCCCAAGAGCGTGTACGAGTACACGCGGCCCATGGACGGAGTGGGAGTGAACCTGGTCCGGACCCTGCTTGCGATCGCCGCGGCGGTTTGGATCGTGCTGCTAGGGACGCTGCTGATCGTGGTGGTGCGTGTTCCCAGGCTGGCGAGGCGCTGAGATGGGACCGCAGCTGAAAGACAGGAGGAAAGTCGTGCGCTATCGGGGTCTTGCCGCCTTCGCGGCAGTAGTCGGACTCGGTGCCGGGCTGGCGGCCTGTGGCGGACCTGCGCCGCAGGCGGCCCCCACGCCCCAGGGCCAGGTAATGATGGGCAATGCGCCTTGGATGGCCGGGAGCCAGGCGAATAGCGCGGCCGCCGCGGCAACCACGGTGAACATCACCATCAAGGACGTGACCACCCCCGAGGGCTCCGAGCCCGCCTACGTCGGCAGCGGGGGAGTGGGCGCCGCCTCGCTCTTCACCATGAAGGCCGGAACCACGGTCGAGGTGGTGGTGGACAACAAGGACGCCATGCCTCACACCTTCACGGTTCCAAGTCTCGGCTTCAACCAGACCATCTCGCCCCAGGCGGTCACCAAGTTCAAGGTGACGGCGAAGACGGCCGGAGACATCTCCTGGTACTGCGCCATTCCCTGTGGCTCGTATGTGATGACCCACCCGGGCTACATGAAGGGTACCTTCACGGTCACCGCGTCCTAGGAAGACGCGGGTGATGGGCGGGCGGCAAATGGGGCCGTCCGGGGTGAAACGAGACCTGCACCCCCCAATCGTTTCCTTGCACCCAAGGCCGGGCTCCACGCAAAGCGTGGGGTCCGGCTTCCCTTTTTGGCGAAGCCGGCAAACCGGAGGGTCTCACTCGCTCGCAGCCACTCCGTGGATCGGGAGCGAGGTCACGACCGTCGTACCTTCCCGCTCCGAGGACGAGATCTCGAGCTTGCCGCCCAGCAGGCTGGCCCTCTCGCGCATGCCACGGAGCCCGAGCTGCGATTGGGCCGGAGAGGCGCCGGTGTCGAACCAGCCGCCGTCGTTCCAGATGGTCAGGCGGACGCTCGAGGTCCAGAATGCCAGCTCGACGCGCACGTTGTCGGGCTTGGCGTGCACCACGGCGTTGTTTAGCGCCTCCTGGGCGATCCGGTAGAGCCCGAGTTCGCATTCCGGGCTCAGGCGCCTCTCTGATCCGTGGACGCTCAGATCGAGCCGAGTCCCCCAGGGGGACTTCTCCTCCTCGTCGGAGAGCAAGCCCCGCAGTGCCGCCGCCAGCCCCAGATGCTCCAGAGCGGGCGGCCTCAGTCCTTGGGCGAGGTCACGCAAGGTTCGGGAGGTGGTGAGTAGCTCCTGGCGCAGGTTGGAGATCCGCTCTGCGCCGTCTTCGTCGATATGGTCCGAAGAGGCGAAGAGCTCGAGGCGCCTCGCTACTCCCAAGAGCCTTTGCAGGGGGTCGTCGTGTATCTCGCGGGCGATGCGCGCGCGCTCCTCCTCCTGTGCCGCAAGGAGGGCGGCCGCGAACTCCTGGGCGTCCCTCCACGCCCGGCGCTCGGCGGTGACGTCCTGGAGTAGCACCTGGACGTGTGGTCGTTTGTCCGCTTCCACCAGGCTGGTGATGCAGCGGAACTCGTACTGCTCGCCTCCGGCCCTGAGGGGAAGGCGGTCCGAGCCGCGGTGAGCGGCGAGGTCATCGGGGGCCATGTGCAGCAGCTGCTCGCAGGTTCTGTCGAGAACGGAGGGGCCGAAGAGCGCCCAGGCCGCCGGATTGGCGTCCAGAGCCGTTCCTGTGGCGTCGAAGACCAGGATTGGCGCGCCCGTCGACGCAAAGATCTGGCGATAGCGCGCCTCGCTCTGGCGCTGAGCCTGTTCCGCCTGGCTCGCGGCGGACTTGGCGATGCCTTCGCGCTCGATTCGCTGGCCCACCACCAGGGCCACCGCATCCACCAGCACCAGGCTGACCAGGTCGACGGTGGGGTCGTGGTGATCGCTTGTGACGGCAAGGTTGGGTATCCAGAGAACGGTAGCCCATAGGGCGGTGGCAGCCGAGCCGTGGAGTCCGAAGCGGAGGGCTGCGTAGGTGACCGGTATGAACAGGAGGGCGACCGGCAGGCTTACCAGGCTGACCTCGTGGATTATGCGCGCCTCGTCGAGCCAGAGATGGAGGGCGGTGAGGGCAAGGACGCTGGCCTGAATCGCCCAGAAATACGGATCGCGCACCGGGGGATGCAGCGCTCGCGAGAGCACGCGGCGTATGGGGACCGATGAGGCTCCTGCCGGTGCGTAGGCAGGCGCGGGTGTCGCCAGCCCGCCCTCCGCGGCGAACGAACTCATCGACGGCCGGTCTTGAAGCCGGCGTCCCCTCCGCCCACTATGCGTCGCTCGTGCGCCCAATGCGCCGCCTCCGTGCGAGTCGACACGCCCAATTTGGCCAGAAGGTTGCTGACGTATCCTTCGACAGTCCGCACCCCCAGGCCGAGCTCGGCGGCGATCTTCTTGTTGGGGGCACCCCCGGCCAGAAGAACCAACACCTCGAGCTCGCGAGGCGTCAGGTCCACCGCCGTCTCCTGATGGTCTCGCCAGCGCCTCTGCATGCGCCGCGCGACTTCCTGATCCAGAACCGTGGTCCCTTTGGACACCGCGATGATCGCCTCGATGAGAACGCTGCGGTCCGCGGTCTTCAGCAGGTAACCGGCTGCCCCGGCCTCCACAGCGGCGGTGATGTATGGGTAATCGACGTAAGCGCTGACTATCAGGCAGCGGGTATCGGGAGCCTTCTCGGCCGCGCCCTTCAGCACCGAGATTCCACCGCCCGGGAGCTCGAGGTCGACCAGGGCCACCTTCGGCCGGTGGCGGAGTATCACGTCGATGCCCCCCTGGGCATCTCCGGCTTCGCCGACAACACTCATGCCCTGCTCGGATTCGACCAGCTCGCGCAAGCCGGCTCGCAAGAGATCGTGATCATCGATGATTACGACGCTGATTTCGGCAGATTCATTTGGTAATTGCCCGATCACCTACGCAACTATATCCTCGCTTTCCGTGCCGGGTAAATTCACGGTGCTTCGTCGTACCGTCCTGAGCTCCGGGTTGGGTGGTATGACGGGGCCTGAGGTGCCGACCTTCAGGAGGGGCCGCGCATCTGCGGGGGTGGGGGCATCTCTGGCGAGGTGGGAGCCACTAGGCTTTCACCCTTAGCCGCTCCGGGCGCTTAGCTCAGTTGGTTAGAGCAGCTGGCTTACAACCAGCAGGTCGGGGGTTCGAGTCCCTCAGCGCCCACCAGGTCAGAGTTCTATTATCGGATCCATGATCGAAGGCCCCCGCTTATGACCCGCTAAAGCCCAAGGGAACGGGGGAGGCGCGCGAGTCCGACGAGCCGCGCCGACCCAAGGGCTCGGGCTCTGTCGCGTCATCAAAGACCTCCCCGGAGGCAAACACGTTTTCGAACTCTCGGTAACTCTTCCGAAGGATCCGATCACCGGCAAGCAACGAAGGAAGGCGGTCCGCTATGAGGGCACGCTTTCGGCGGCGGAGAAGATGCTCCGCCGGTTGCTTGCGGAGGCCGAGGCGACGGCGCCGACCTCGTCGCGAACCTTCGGCGAGGCGTTCGCGGAGTTCCTCGCCTGGAAAAAGCCTTCGCTTGCGCCAACGACGTTCCGCGCCTATGAGGGCTATTCGCGTCGGGAGGTCCTGCCGGTTCTCGGCAAGGTCCCGCTCGACCAACCAGGCACCGCTCAGATCGACGCGCTTTACTCCAAGATGGCCAAGGCTGGAAAGAGCTACCACGTCATAAAGCAGGCTCACGACGTAGTTCGCGCGGCGTATTCGGAGTTCCTTCGGT
>JAKAEN010000020.1 GCA_021818355.1 Actinomycetes bacterium
CCGCCCACCTCGCACGGCCAACCCACGCTCCAGGCCTGGTCCTTATCTACGAGTCGGGCTGCATCGGAGCCAAGCCCGCCTCCCTGCCCCTCTCCATCGGCGACGGCGAATTGGCCGGAACCGCTGATGCGGTCGTATCGGTCCCGGAGATTTTCAACTATTGGCTGCAGCCAGGGCGAATCGACGTCGGCTTCCTGGGGGCCGCGCAGATCGACCGCTTCGCCAACCTGAACACCACCGTGATCGGCCCCTACGAGAACCCGGCGGCGCGCCTTCCGGGGGCGGGCGGCGCCCCCGAGATCGCCGCCGCGTGCAAGGAGGTGGTGATCATGATCAAGCAAAACCGCCGCAGCTTCGTGGACCCGCTCGACTTCCGCACCACCATCGGCTTCGGGGACGGACCCGGGAGCCGCGAGCGGCTCGGCTTCCGGGGGAGCGGGCCAAAGATGGTCATCACCGACCTGGGGATCCTGCGGCCCGACCCACGGAGCTGCGAATTGACCTTGACCGACCTGCATCCCGGGGTTAGCGTCGATGCGGCGCGGGAGGCCACCGGATGGGAGCTGGCGGTGGCACCGGAACTGAAGGTGACCCCGGTGCCCACCGAAGCCGAGCTTGCACACCTTCGCCGCCTCACCTCCATGCCTCCGGAAGGGAGCACCAAATGACAGCATGCTTCATCGTCGACGGTACGCGCACCCACTTCGGACGATATGGCGGCGCCTTGGCGGGCATACGTCCCGACGACTTGGCGGCATCCGTCGTCTCCTCGGTGATGCGGAGAAACCCGGATCTCGACCCGGCCCGCATCGAAGACGTCTACTTCGGGGATGCCAACGGCGCCGGCGAGGACAACCGCAACCTGGCCCGCATGGCCTGTCTGCTGGCGGGCCTGCCGACCTCGGTGCCCGGCGCCACCGTGAATCGCCTGTGCGGGTCGGGAATGGAGGCGGCCATCGAAGGCAGCCGGGCCATCGAGACCGGCGATGCCGAGGTGATCCTGGCGGGCGGCGTGGAGTCGATGAGCCGCGCCCCGTGGGTGCTTCCCAAACCCGAGGGGGCTTTCCCAAGGGCCAATGCCACCATGTACTCGACGACTCTGGGCTGGCGAATGGTCAACCCCAGGATGCCCGCGCAGTGGACCGTCTCGCTCGGCGAAGGTGCCGAGATCCTGGCCGACAAGTACTCCATCACTCGCGAGGAGCAGGACGTGTTCGCGGTCAGAAGCCACCGGCGCGCCGCGGCCGCATGGGCGGTGGGAGAATACAAGGACGAGCTGACCGCGCTCGACGGCGTGGCGCTCGAAGCCGACGAGAGCATCCGCCCCGACACCACCTTGGACAAGCTGGCCAAGCTGCGGCCGTCGTTCCGCCAGGACGGAAGCGTGACCGCTGGCAACGCCTCGCCACTGAACGACGGCGCGGCTGCCCTTCTGCTCATGGACGAGGTCACGGCCGCTCGCGAAGGTGCGCGGCCTCTGGCACGAATCGTCTCCCGGGCCGCAAGCGGCGTCGATCCCCATCTCTTCGGCATCGGACCGGTCGAGGCGGCCAACAAGGCGCTTGCCCGGGCTGGCATCGGCTGGGGGGATCTGGCCTCGGTGGAGCTGAACGAGGCCTTCGCCGCCCAGGCTCTCGCATGCATCAAATCCTGGCCCGAACTCGACCCAGAGCTCGTCAACCCCGCGGGAGGCGCGATCGCCATCGGGCATCCTCTCGGCGCCTCGGGTGCGAGGCTGCTGGCGACACTCGCCTGGCGGTTGCACCGCGCCGGCGGCGGCTATGGCCTGGCCACCATGTGCATCGGTGTCGGCCAGGGCATCGCGGTGGTGCTGGAGGGTGTCTGAGCCATGAACTCCCCCGGCGAAGGAGATGGCGGCGCGCGCATCGAGCCGCCGTACGACAGTCCCGGATACGCCTCCAGCGCCCTCCGGCGGCCGACGTGGCCGCTGGTGATCATGCCCGAGCGCCTTGCCGAGCGGCATGGCCCGCTCTTCGACGCCGAACGCATCCAGGGTGAGGTCACCGACCTCACCTCCCAGCATCGCGGCGGCGAGCCTATCGGCGAGCGCATCGTGGTCTCAGGGCGGCTCCTGGACTACTCAGGACGCCCCCTTGCCGGCCAGCTGATCGAGATCTGGCAGGCCAATGCCGCTGGGCGGTACGCACATGCGGCGGACCGGCACCCCGCCCCGCTCGACCCCTACTTCTCGGGGGCGGGACGGACGATAACCCGAGCCGACGGTTCCTACAGCTTTTTGACGATCAAGCCCGGACCTTACCCGTGGCGCAACCACCCAAACGCCTGGCGGCCCGCCCACATCCACTTCTCCGTCTTCGGCCCGAGCTTCTCGGAGCGGCTGATCACCCAGATGTACTTTCCGGGAGATCCACTGCTCGACTACGACCCGATCTACCAATCGATAAGGAGCGAGAAGGCGCGGGGCCGGCTCATTTCGGCCTTCGACTGGGAGACGACCCGGCCGGAATGGGCCATCGGTTACCGCTTCGACATCGTGATCGGGGGCCACCTCGCCACTCCCATGGAGGACCTGTGAGCGCGTCCACGCCGTCCCAGACCGTCGGCCCGTTCTTCCGCTTCGGCTTCGCATGGATGGACTTTACGGCCAATCTCGTCCCCGAGGGAGAGGCGGCGGCCTTCACCCTCAGTGGAAGAGTCATCGACGGTACCGGGCAAGGTGTCGGTGACGCCGTGGTGGAGATCTTCCAAGCCGACCCTGGCGGGAGATACCCCTCCAGCGCCTCCGAACCTTGGCTCGGCTTCGGGCGCTGCCTGACCGCCCCGGACGGCGGCTTCTCGTTTCGCACCGTCAAGCCCGGCCGGGTGGACCGGCTGCAGGCCCCGCACATCGAAGTCTCGGTCTTCGCGCGAGGCCTGCTCCAGCGGGTCGCCACTCGCATCTACTTTCCGGACGAGATGCCGACGAACGAGGCCGACCCCCTGCTCAGCTCGATCGAGCTCAGCCGCCGGGCTACATTGATTGCCAGGCCGGATGGCTCCGGCCTGAACTTCGACGTCCGGCTTCAAGGGGAGGGCGAGACTGTCTTCTTCGCGTGGTGAGCTCTTCTTTCCCATCTTCTGCCCGGACCATCTCCTCGAGGCGACGGGGGACGCCGCATGGCTCTCGGCCTTCGCCGAGGCGGAAGCGGCCCTGGCGCGCGCCGAAGGAGACCTCGGACTGATCCCCGCCTCCACGGCCGAGGAGATCGCCTCAGCCGCCGAAGCGGCCACTTTCGATCCCGCCGACATAGGCAGGGCTGCGCGCTCGGGAGCGAATCCGGTCATTCCCTTCGTCGCCGCCTTGCGCGGCACCCTCACCGGTCCGGCCGCCGGCTACGTGCACTACGGAGCCACCAGCCAGGACATACTTGACACCGCAGGCGCCCTGATCTCCACCAGAGCCTGCTCTCTCATCGACGGGCACCTCGTCGAGACGCTGCGCGCCCTTGCTCGCATGGCCGCCGACCACCTCGACACACTCACCGCCGGGCGCACCCTGATGCGCCAGGCCGCTCCCACCACCTTCGGGCTCAAGGCGGCCGGCTGGATCAGCGCCCTGGTGGAGGCGGGCTTCAATCTCCGTTCAGCGGTGGCGGCGCTCTCGGCCTCACTGGGAGGCGCGGTCGGGACCTTGGCCGCGGCGGGAGAGAGCGGGCCCGAACTGCAGGAGCGCTTCGCGGACAAGCTCGGCCTGGCCGCTCCGGCGCTCAGCTGGCACACCAACCGGGTCCGTGTCGCCACCCTCGGCTCGGCGCTGGCCATCCTGGCCGGAGCGGCCGGCAAGGTGGCAGGCGACATCATCCTTCTCTCCCAGGACGAGTTGGGTGAAGTCGCCGAAGGCGCGCCGGGGGGATCCTCGGCCATGCCCCACAAGCGCAACGCGGCGGGAGCCGTGCGGGTGGTGGCCTCCGCCCGCCAGTGCGCGGGCCTCGCCTCGGTGCTCACCAATGCCATGGTGCAGGAGAACGAGCGCGCCGCGGGCGGCTGGCAGGCGGAATGGCAGCCGTTGTCGGACTTGCTAGCCCTGACCGGAGGCGCGGTCCACGCCTTGGGCGAGGTCATCGCCGGGCTGCGCGTCGACACAGCCCGCATGGCGGCAAACCTGGAGCTTTCCAGAGGCGCGCTCATGGCCGAGCGCCTCTCCCACGTCCTCGGAGCCGTCATGGGGCGCGACGCGGCTCAGGCGGCAATTTCGCAGGCGGCGGCGCACCCAGGCGGCTTTGCGGCCGGGCTTCGCGTGCAGGCGGAAGTGGTCAAGGCGTTGGGCGAGGACACCCTGGCGGAGCTGCTTGTTCCCTCCGGATACCTGGGAGCGAGCCAGGTGTACACCCGCCGGGCCATTACCATGGCCCGGATCTACGAGAAGGAGCGATGATGGCCAACCTCTACCGAATCGACGGCCCGGCCGAGGCCCCGGTGCTGGTGATGCTCAACTCGCTGGGAGCAGCCGCCCGGATGTGGGATCCCCAGCTGCCGGCACTTTCGGCGCGCTTCCGAGTCATACGCATCGAGCACAGGGGGCACGGGGGAAGCCTTCCGCCGGCACCCGGCCCTTATACGATCGCCGAGCTGGCGGCCGATGTGCTCGGGGTCCTGGACGAGCTTGGTGTCGAGAGCTTCTCGGTCTGCGGACTCTCCCTGGGAGGCATGGTGGCCATGTGGCTGGCCGCGAACCGCCCCGAGCGGGTCGAGTCGCTCGTGGTCGCATGCTCCGCCGCCGAGCTCGGTCCCGCCTCGGGCTGGCAGGAGCGCGCGGCCGCCGTGCGGGCAAACGGCACGGCTTCGCTCGGGCAAACCTTGCTCGGCCGGTGGTTCACGCCCGGCTTCCTGGAGAGCAGTCCGGGGCTGTCGGATGCGGTGCTCGGCATGCTGGAGGCCGCCTCGGCCGAAGGCTATGCCGGCTGCTGCGAGGCGATCGGGGCCATGGACCTGCGCCCGGATCTCGGACGCATCTCCTGCCCCACCCTCCTGATCGCGGGTGCCCAGGACCCGGTCACCCCGCCGGCGAAGATGCTTGAGACCCAGCAGCTCATCCCGGACTCGGCGATGGTGGTGATCGCACACGCCTCGCACCTCGCCAACATCGAGCGGCCCGCGGCGTTCACCGACGCGCTGCTCAACCACCTCGCCGGACTACCGGCCCGCCGTGGAGATGCGGTGCGCCGCGCGGTTCTCGGCGATGCGCACGTGAACCGCTCCACCGGCCAGGCCAACGCCTTCAACTCCGGCTTCGTGGATATGATCACCCGCTACGCCTGGGGAGAGGTATGGACCCGCCCCGGGCTCGACCGGAAGACGCGCTCGGCGATCACGCTGGCGGTGCTGACCGCCCTGGGGCACCACGGTGAGCTGGAGCTCCACCTCCGGGGCGCGATCCGCAACGGCTGGAGCGAGGACGAGATCGCCGAGATGCTCATGCACACCGCGGTCTATGCGGGCGTGCCCGCAGCCAACGCCGCCTTTTCGGTCGCCAAGCGGATCCTGGCGGAGGATCCTGCCGCCTGGTAGCCACCTCTTGCGGCCGCGTTCCGCGCCCGGAGGCGGAGGAGCTTCAGGCGGTCGTCCCCACCGTTGACAGGCTGCGTGTGGGCGCCGCGAAGAGGGGATAACGCCTTATCCAGGCCGCCAGGAGCCCACCGAGCAGCATCACCCACAGCTTGCCCAGCAGCTGGCCGGGAAGGGCCACCGCGAGCGGGATTCCCGCCAGGGTGAGAAAGACCGTGGAGTCCACCAGATCCCCGACCACCCCCGAAGCAAGCACGGCCAGCGGGAAGCTCCGCCTCTGCAACGGCGTGTAGATCGCAAAGTCGCAGGTCTCCGAGAGAAGGAAGGTCGCGCCCGAGGCAAAGGCGAGATGTGCGCCGGCCACCAAGGCCGAGATTCCCGCCCCGACCAGGATTGCCGCCACCCCGGCCCTGGCTCCTCCCACTCGCTGCAGGACATCGCGGGCGACGAAGGCCAGCGCCGCCAGGTAGACGCCGGAGGGCGCCTCGAGACCGAAGCCGACCGGAAGCACGTGGGCACCGGGAATCGGGGTGCCGACGTGGCCGATCATCCAGTTGGCGCCCACGATCACCGCCACGTATGCCGCGAAGCTGACGGCGGCGGCGATGCGGGCGCTGCGCATCGTGGGCTCGCCCATCAGGAGAGCCTCCGCGCCAGCCGGTCGTAGGACGCCACCGTGGACTCCACCTCGCCACGCACGTCGGCCGGGACCCCCGCCTTCCAGCGGATGGCCATCGGCCTGATGGCTATTCCACCCCGGGCGTTGAAATCCCCGAATACCCGCAGGTAGAGGGGTGAAAGCCTGGAAACCAGGTCGTCGGCGATGCTGTTGACACAGGCCTCGTGGAAGGCGCCGTGATTTCGATAGCTGACCATGTACAGCTTGAGGCTCTTGGACTCGACGCAGAGGCCCTCCGGGACGTAGTCGATCCAGATCCTGCCGTAGTCCGGCTGGCCGGTGACCGGGCAGAGGCTGGTGAACTCGAAGCAGTCCAACCCGATGACATAGGGAGTGCCGGGGTGCGGATCGGGAAAGACCTCGAGTATCCCCGCTGAGGGCGAGTCGTAGTTATAGCTTGTGCCTTTAGAGCCAAGGTGGCTGAGGCCTGAGGTTTCGGTCATGGTGCCTGGCAATTCCCGCTATCGAGCGCTCCGTATCGCCCATCCATGCTAATCAGTGAGGCAATGGCGCCTCTAGTGGCCCGGGCGCCGGCCAAGCGCCGGGTCCTCCATGCCGAGGGCCGCGAAGCCGCGCGCCCGCAGGCGGCAGGAGTCGCAGGTGCCACAGGGTCCGCCGTCTGGCAACGGGTCGTAGCAGCTGTGGGTGAGCGAGTAGTCCACCCCAAGAGTCAGGCCCAGGGAAATGATCTCCGCCTTGGTCATGGAGATGAGCGGAGCGCGGATGGAAAGGGCGGCGCCCTCCTCCACCGCGGCTTTGGTGGCCAGGTTCGCCATCGCTTGGAAGGCTTCGATGTAGGCGGGCCGGCAATCCGGGTAGCCCGAGTAGTCGAGGGCATTGACACCGATGAAGATCTCGGTCGCACCGCTGGTCTCGGCCAGAGCCAGGGCGTAGGAGAGGAAGATGGTGTTGCGCGCCGGGACATAGGTGACGGGTATGCCCTCAGGGGGCTCTTCACCTGAGGCGAAGTGAGGAACCGCGATATCGTCGGTAAGCGCCGAATTGCCGAAGACGCGCAAGTCAATCTCGGCTATCAGGTGCCGGGTGGCGCCGAGAGCCGCCGCCACCCGCTTGGCCGCATCCAGTTCGACCGAGTGCCGCTGGCCGTATGAGAAGCTAAGCGCGTGGCAGCGCCTCCCTTCCTTTAGCGCATAGGCAAGCACCGTGGTGGAGTCAAGCCCACCGGAAAGCAGCACCACCGCGTCGGACCCCATGCCAGACCTCCCGTAGACCGCGGGGCCAATGGCTTTCGCACTCCCCGTTGCGCGCCAAAGCATAGTAACCTCGCCTAAGCAGCGCCGGCGACGGTGAGGGTCCGGGCACACAGGGAGGTCGCGATTGTCGCCTAGTGCAAGGGTGAGGCGCTCCGCCGTCTCGGCCGTGCTGGCTGCCGTAATTCTTCTCGCCACCTACTACGTGGGATTCTTCGGCGCCGGAAAGGTGCCTCCGCTCGGCCAGAGCTTCAACCCGGTCCGCGGCGTGTGGACCATGGCCGGAAACGCCCGGCTCCCGGGCTCGACCACCATCAACCTCCCCGGCCTCGACGGGATCGTCACGGTCAGCTTCGACTCACGGGGGATTCCCTCGATAAACGCCACCACCGAGCACGACCTCTTCGAGGCGGAAGGCTACCTGCAGGCGCACTTCCGCCTCTTCCAGATGGACGTGGAACGCAGGGAGGCGGAGGGACTGCTCTCCCAGGTCCTAGGGTCTGCGGCGCTTTCCACAGACGAACTCGAGCTCACCCTTGGGCTGAAGCGCACCGCGGCCGCCGAATGGGCCAGGATCGGTGCCAACTCGACCCTTGGGCGCAATCTGCAGGCGTACAGCCAGGGTGTCAACTACCAGATCAAGAGCTTCGAATCCGCCGGTAACCTGCCTGCGCAGTTCAAGCTGCTCAAGTACCGGCCGACACCATGGAGCCCCCTCGACACCCTCTCCATCCAGGGCGAGATGACCCAGCTCCTGGACTTCACCACCACCCCGATCGACTACTCCCTGGCCATAGGCTCCCTCGGCTACTCGACGGCGATGAAGCTGTTTCCGATCATCCCCGCCAACCAGCTCGCCCCCTACGACCCGGGCCCCTATACCAAGGCCAAGCTCACCTCCATAACCCGGTCGATCCCGGGGACCACGCCGCTTCCCGTCTCGGGCCATGCGGCATCGGCCAGCCTGCGCTCGGCCGGCAGCTGGACTCCATCGGCCACACTCGGCTCGATCCAGCAGGCGGATGCGTCGATTCTCCGGCTCGCATCGGCCGCTCCGGCGAATCTGACCCGGCGCGGCGGGGATTCCAACAACTGGGCCGTGGATTCCACCCACACAGTTAGCGGAAAGGCGATACTGGCCGGAGATCCACACTTGGGTGAGACCCTGCCGGCCATCTGGTACCAGCTGACGGCCTCCTCGCCTCAGCTCTATTTCTCGGGCTTCTCGATCCCCGGGCTGCCCGGCATCCTCATCGGCCACAACCACTCGATCGCCTGGAGCCTCACCGACACCCAGAACCAGGCCGCCTTCTACTACCAGGAGAAGACCTCGCCATCTCGGCCAGGCCAGTACTTCTACAAAGGAAAGTGGCGCCGCTTCGACTCCGTCAACTACTCGATTCCGGTTCGCGGCCAGGGGGCCCATGCCTACCAGGTGCTCATCGGCGCCCAGGGACCGCTTCTGACCCAATCCGGCAAGACGGTGGCCATGTACTGGACGGGGGCCATCCCCTCCGACGACCTCGCCGCGATGATGAACGTCATGCACGCCTCGAACTTCAGCCAGTTCAAGAGCGCCCTCTCGGTCTGGCTGGCACCGACCCAGAACTTCGCCTTCGCCGACACCCAAGGAAACATCGGAATCATCGCCCCGGGCATCTATCCGCAGTTCCCCAACGGGGCGAAGCCCTGGACCATAATGAGCGGGACCGGAGCGGACGAACCGATCGGCACCGTCCCGCCGTCGGCGGTGCCCCAGTCGTACGACCCGCCGACCCATTACGTCTTCTCCGCCAACCAGAGGGAGGTCTCGGCCAAGTACCCCTACTACATCGGGACCTCCGCCAACTTCTTCGACTACGGGTACCGGGCCAGGACCATCTCCACCTACCTGGCGACCCACCCCAAGGTGACCGTGGCGCAAATGGAATCCCTCCAGCAGAGCAACGTCGATCTGCTGGCCACCGAGATCGTGCCCCTGGTCCTCTCGGCCACCCGCGGCGGAACCGCATCCACCGGCGGCCTGGCAACGGAGTCCGCAGCCGCCATCTCCGCGCTGCAGAGCTGGAACTACGACATGAGCACCGGCTCTGCCGCCGCCGGCATCTGGTGGACCTTCCTGGAGAATTACCTGCAGGACACCTTTGGGCCGCTTTGGAAGGCGCACAAGGTGCCCACCGGGCTGGATGCGGCGTTGAAGATCGGCACCGGCAACGTCCCCTTGGTCGAGGACATCGAGGCCGCCTCGCTCTCGCCGTCCGGAGGAGGAATCTTCTCCACCTCCCTCACCCAGGGCCGGTCCCGTGATTCGATCATCCGAGAGGCCTTTGGCCAGACCGTCACCCAGCTGAACAAGCGCTTCGGCTCCAAGGTCTCCAGCTGGACCTGGGGAAGAATGCACAAGCGCCAGTACGTCTCGCTCACCTTTGTCGACGCGCTCGGTTACGGACCCTTCCCCGGGGCCGGAGACCGCTGGACCGTGGACGCCGCCGACGGAGGCATGACCAGCACCGCCGGACCGAGCGAGCGCTTCATCGCCGAGATGGGCTCGCGCTACGTCGGCATATATCCCGGCGGCCAGAGCGAGAACCCGGTCTCGTCCTGGTACGAGGACCAGATTCCTTCCTGGCTGGCCGGGCGCTACTACTCCATGGCGACCCCGAAGGCCTCCTCGGCGACCGCGGTCTGGACGCTCAGATGAGCCGCGCGGAACACTCCAACAAGAGCAGGCTCTCCTTTGCAGGCAACAGAGCGGGTCACGCCTTCGCCGCGGCGTGCGTCCTGGTCTCGATTGCGCTCGCCTTCGCCGGCTGGTGGCCCCTGGTGCCTCTAGTCGGAGCTTTGGTGGGCGCATTCGGTATACGCGGCGCCTACCTACGCCTTGCCCTCGCTTTTCCGGCCGGATGGCTGCTGGTCCTCATAGGAGAGGCGGCAACCGGCCGCCATATACTCGCCGCCTCCACGGCCATCTCCCAACTCGCCGGGCTCGGCTCCGGCCCCTACGCGCCCATCGTGGTCACACTGCTGGTGGCCTGGCTGCTTCCCAGCGCGGGCTACTACTTCGGCAGGTCGATGCGCGGGCTGGCAAGGGCCTGGATGGAGGCGGGAGCGCGCCGGGTCACGGCGCCTCAAGCGCCTGAGGCGATGGCAGGCGAGGAATCAGCCGAGCCTGCGCCTTAGCCACTTGCGCGCCTCGTCCACCAGGAGCAGGGCAAAGCCGAGAGCCGCCAGCACCGCCCAGTCGGTGGCGCTCAGGCCCGCGGTCCCGAAGACACGCTGGGCGGCGGGCAGGTAGCTGATGGTGGCGATCATCGCCACCGCCACCAGCTGGGCGCCGACCAGCGGGCGGTTCGAGAAGGCGCCCAATGCGAACAGGCTCTCCCGTTCGGTGCGCACGCTCATGGCCGCAAAGAGCTGTCCGAAGACGATCGCGGCCTGGGTCAGGGTGATGGCCTGACGATAGGCGAGTGTGTGCGTGTCGATTTGGCTCCAGGACAACGGGCTCGCGTGGATGCGCCAAAAGAAGATCAGAACGGCCCCCGCCGCCTCTATGCCGCCCAGAAAGACGATCCTGCGCACCAGAGCCCAGGAGAATAGGGACTCCGTCGGCGGGCGCGGTGGCCGCGACATCGTCCCGGGCTCCGCGGGCTCCCAACCGAGCGCCAGTGCCGGCAGAACGTCCGACCCGAGGTCCACCGCCAGGACCTGCAGCGCCGTGATGGGTACGAGAGGGAAGCCGACCAGGGCCCCGACGACGATGGGAACCAGCTCGGCGACGTTGCTGGTGAAGACGTAGACCACGAAGCGGCGGATGTTCTCATAGACCGCCCTGCCTTGCTCGACAGCCGAGGCTATCGAGGAGAAAGAGTCGTCCAGGAGGACCATCTCCGCGGCGGCCCTGGCCACATCGGTGCCGCCCCTTCCCATGGCCACCCCGACGCTCGCCCTCTTCAAGGCGGGAGCGTCGTTGGCGCCGTCCCCGGTAACCGCGACCACCTCCCCCATCGCTTCCAGCTCGGTGACGATCCGCAGCTTGTGCTGCGGGCGTACCCGAGCGAACACGGGCCGCGCCGGAGGGGCCAGCAGCTCCTGCAAATCCTGGTCGGAGAGTGCCTCGAGTTCGTCGCCCGTCACCACGCGTTCCTGGTCGCCGTCGATGATCCCCACCTGCCTGGCCACCGCAAGAGCGGTCATCGCATGGTCGCCCGTCACCATCAGCACCCGTATGCCGGCCCCCTGGCAGGCGCGAACGGAGGATTCCACATCCTCCCTAGGAGGATCGGCCATGGCAACCAGGCCGAGCAGCGTAAGGGAGCTCTCCGCCCCCTCGCGCTCGGGAACCTCCGAGAGCGGCCGCTCGCCGACTGCAAGCACTCTCAGGGCTTGCGAGGCAAGCTCACGGGTGGCCGCGAGACATGCATCGCGCCCGGCCTGATCCAAGGGCTCCAGGGCGCCGTCGGCTTTCCGCCGCGAAATGCAGTTGGCCAGGACAGCCTCGGAAGAGCCCTTCACGTAGGAGACGAAGCCTCCCCGCTCGGCGCGCACCACCGACATGAGCATGGACGACGGATCGAACGGGAAGTTGGCCACCCGTGGCGCCTCGGCCTCCATCGCCTCCACTGCCAGGCCCGCTTTGGCCGCGGCTATCAGTATCGCGCCCTCGGTCGGGTCGCCGACCACGCTCCAGCGCTCCGGCGAGCCGGAGGGCCCGAGGCGCGCGGTGCTCGCCAAGGAGGCGGCGCGCAGGACGGCGGCAGCCACCTCGCCTCCCTCCACCGAGCCCTCGCGCCCAAAGCCGGCGCCGCTGACGGCGTAGGCGTTGCCGTCCACCAAGACCTGCACGACGGTCATCTCCGCTGTGGTGAGGGTTCCGGTCTTGTCCGTGCAGATCACGGTGGTCGAACCCAACGACTGCACGGCAGGAAGGCGCTTGATCAGCGCCATCTTGTGCGCCATCCGGCGCACCGCGAGCGCGAGGGAGACGGACAACGTGGCGGGCATGCCTTCGGGCACCAGCGCCACCATCACGCCCAGGGCGAAGACGAACGAGAGAGCGGCGTCGTGGCCCGTCGCGGTGCGGAAGAGATAGAGCAGTATCCCGGCCGCGATGGCCACCACGGCCACCCGCCGGGCCATCTTGTCGACCTGGCGTTGCAGCGGGCTGGCCTCGGGCTCGACTCTTGCCGCCAAGGAGAAGATACGGCCGAACTCGGTCGAGAGCCCGGTTGAGTAGACCGCCGCCTTGGCGCTGCCGGCGACGATGGAGGTTCCCATGAAGAGCAGGTCCTCGGCGTCCAGGGGGCTCCGGCTCTCCGAAGGCAAGGCGGTGCGGGGCAGCGGGGCGCTCTCCCCGGTGAGCGCGGACATCTCTGCCTGAAGCGCAAAGGCCTCCACCACCCGGCAGTCGGCGGGCACGTAGTCCCCGGCCTCCAGGGAGACCAGGTCCCCCGGCACCACCTCCTCGGCCGCGATCTCGCGCAACCGGCCTTCGCGTACCACGCGGGCGCGCACGGGCACCAGTCCCTGCAATGCGGTGGCGGTGCGCTCGGCCGCGTGCTCCTGGGCGAAACCTATGGCGGCGTTGATCACCACCACCGCGAGAATCCCCACCCCCAGATCGAAGTTGCCCGCGTCGCGCGGCACCGAAAGCCACCAGATCGCAAAAGCAAGCCCCGCCCCCACCACCAGCATCACGGCGAACATGTTGCCGAGCTGGCGCAGGAACTCTCGCCAGACGGGTTCGGGCGCCGGAGCGGGAAGGCGGTTGCGGCCGAAGCGCGCCAGGCGCCCGGCGGCCTCGGCCTCTCCCAGCCCGGCCGCGCCGGAGCCAAGCTGCTCGAAGACCGCCTGCACGCTGGCGCCCTGGATCACTCTCATCTCGGTTGCCGCCGGGCCGCGCATGGGGCCACCGGCAACCACCTCACCCGCCTCGGAGCTCTCCGGGCGGATCAGCCTGCCGGCCATGCCCAAATGGTAATCCAGGCGCTTAGCCGGCCCGCAAGGGAAGAAAGGCCAAAGGCGGGGTGTCTAAGGGCGCAGCCCCCGGCGCTCGAGGAGCATGGCGTCCCCGAAGGAG
This sequence comes from Actinomycetes bacterium, assembly GCA_021818355.1. Lineage (GTDB taxonomy): Bacteria > Actinomycetota > Acidimicrobiia > Acidimicrobiales > Acidimicrobiaceae > Acidithrix. Next base: position 13,493 of record JAKAEN010000020.1, read on the forward strand.
AAGAAGCGGTATCGCTCTGCGATGCCGTGCTCGTAGATCTCCCGCCAGCGCTCGCCGACGAAGGCGTCCACCAGCAGAAGAAGGGAGGACCGGGGAATGTGGAAGTTGGTCATGAGCCGGTCAACCACCTTGAAGGGGAAGTCGCCATGTATGTAAAGAGAGGATCTTCCGGCAAGCTGGCCCGTGGCGGCAGCCGTCTCCAGAGTTCGCACGACGGTGGTTCCCACGGCCAGGACCCTTCTGGCGGCGCCGATCCGCCTCCAGGCGCTCTCCTCGACCCGGTAGCTCTCGGTGTGTATGCGGTGCCCCTCGATGGTGGTCGACTTGACGGGCAGGAAGGTGTCGAGACCCACCGAGAGCTCGACGCGCACCACCTCCGCCCCGGCCGAACGGATTCCCTCCAGCACCGCGTCGTCGAGGTGGAGCCCGGCCGTGGGCGCGGCGGCCGAGGACGGCCTGGACGCGAAGACGGTCTGGTACCTCTCGGGATCGGCCAAAGGCGCCTTGATGTAAGGAGGAAGCGGAGTCTCGCCGAGGCGCTCGATTGCGCCCGCGTCGGCAAGCTCCACCGTGAGTTTCACCGGCGAATCCCCCGAGCGCTCCTGCCGCTCGATCACGCGCAGGACCTCGGCGCCGGCGGGGTCGAAGAAGCGGCTGCCGGGCACCACCTTGCGGCTGGGATTGCAAAGCGCCAGCCAAACGCCCGCCGAGCGCTCCTCCAGAAAGAGGAACTCGACTCTCCCGCCGGTATCGCGATGCAACGCCACCCGGGCCGGGATCACCCGGGTGTCGTTAACCACCACGACCTCCCCGGGCTTCACCAGCGAAGGAAGGTCGAAGACGTGACGATCTAGCAGTTCAGCGCCGGTGGCGTCCAGGAGCCTCGCCGAGGAGCGGGGCTCCACGGGATGCTGGGCGACGAGCGCGGGATCAAGTTCGTATTCGAAGGCGGCCAGCTCGTCGACGGCGTCGCCGGGGGCGGGTCGGTCATTCATCTCGAAGAGAGATTCTAGGCCCGCCCACCGGGACGACCCCCTGGACTCAGGTCTGCGGGAAGCCGAAGTCGACCCCCGGCATGCGCTCGTCGGCCCAGCGCTGGGTGACGACCTTGCCGCGGGTGTAGAACTTCACGCCCTCCTCGCCGTGGATGTGAGTGTCACCGAAGAGCGAGTCCTTGTTTCCACCGAAGGAGTAGTAGGCGACCGGAACGGGAATGGGCACGTTGATGCCCACCATGCCGGCGGTGATCTCGTCCTGGAAGCGGTGGGCGGCGGAACCCGAGCGGGTGAAGATGGCCGCGCCGTTGGCATAGGGGTTCGAGTTCACCAGGTTGATCGCCTCGTCGGAGTCCTTGGCGCGCACGACCGAGAGAACCGGACCGAAGATCTCCTGCTTGTACAGTTCCATGTCGGGAGTGACGCGGTCGACCAGGCTCGGACCCAGGTAGAAACCGTTGCCCTTTGCCGCGTCGTGGTCCCGCCCGTCCACCAGCACATCGGCACCTTCCGCCTCGGCGTTGGCTACGAATCCGGCCACTCGGTCGCGATGCTCACGGGTGACCAGCGGCCCCATGTCGGTGCTGTCCTCCTGGCCGTAACCGACCCGCAGGTCGGCCAAGCGGGCGGTGATCCGCTCCAGCAGCGGCTCGGCGGTCTCGCCCACCGGGACCAGTACGGAGATGGCCATGCAGCGCTCGCCGGCAGAGCCGTAACCCGCGGAGACGGCGGCGTCGGCCGCGGCATCGAGGTCGGCGTCGGGAAGGACGATCATGTGGTTCTTGGCGCCACCAAGCGCCTGAACCCTCTTGCCCTGCTCGGCGGCCCGGCGATAGATGTAGGAGGCGATGGGGGTGGAGCCGACGAAGCTCACCGCCCTAATGCCCGGGTGGTCGAGTATCGCCTCGACGACCTCCCGGTCGCCCTGCACCACGTTGAAGACGCCCTCGGGCAGGCCCGCTTCGCTGAAGAGCTCGGCCAGCAGCAGCGAGGCGCTGGGGTCCTTCTCCGAAGGCTTCAGGATGAAGGCGTTGCCGACGGCAATGGCCACCGGGAACATCCACATCGGAACCATGGCCGGGAAGTTGAAGGGCGTGATCCCCGCGACGACTCCCAGGGGCTGGCGGATCGAGTAGGTGTCGACGTTGCGCGAGACCGAGGCAGAATACTGGCTCTTTTGCACCTGCGGGATGCCACAGGCGAACTCGACGACCTCGAGGCCGCGGCGTGCCTCTCCGGCGGCATCCGCCAGAGTCTTTCCGTGCTCCTCGGAGATCGCCTTGGCAACCTTGCCGATGTTGCGCTCAAGCAGCTCGCGGTAGGCGAACATCACCCGGGCGCGCTGGCTGAGCGGAGCCCTGCCCCAGCTCTGGTAGGCCTCGGTGGCGATTTTCACCGCGCTGTCGAGCAGCGCCGCGTCGCCGAGGTGCACCTCACCGGCGACCTCGCCCAGGCCCGGATCGTAGACCGGGAGCTTGCGGGCGCCCTCGGGCACCACGCTCTTGCCTCCGATGTAGTGGCCAATTTGCTTTATCATTACCATCCTCCTCAGACTTCCATGTTGCTCGAAGCCGGCGCCTAAAGGTTCGCGGCCGCCGCGAGAGACTCAACGAGGGCGTCCACTCCGCTGTCCGCCTCGGCCAGGCTGATCGAGAGCGGCGGAGCGATGCGCAGGACGTTACCCAAGATTCCACCTTTGCCGACCAGCAGTCCCCGCGCCTTGGCCTCTTCCTGGGCCTTGGTGGCCAACTCCGGGGCGGGCTGTACCGTGCCGGGCCGGGTCAGCTCGACGCCGATCATCAGCCCCTTGCCGCGCACCTCGCCGACGATCGGGTTGGCGGCGCACTCCGATCGCAGCCTGTCGATCATGTGGGTGCCCACCTTGAGCGCGTTCTGCTGAAGGTCGTGGTCGAGCAGGTACTCGAGATTGGCAAGCGCGGCGCGGGATGCCAGCGGCGTGCCACCGAAGGTCGAGATGGAGGTGCCGGGCATGGCGTCGATGATGTCACCGCGGCCGACGACTCCGGCCATGGCCATGCCGTTGCCGATGCCCTTGGCGAAGGTGATCAGGTCCGGCGTGATCCCGTGGGCCTGGTAGCCCCAGAAGTTCTCACCGGTCCGGCCCCATCCGGTCTGGACCTCGTCGGAGATGTAGAGGATCCCGTGGCGGTCGAGAACCTCCTTGATGGCCCCGAAGTAGCCGTCCGGCGGAAGCGAGAAGCCTCCCACGCCCTGGACCGGCTCGGCGATGAGCGCCGCGACCTGCCCGGAGACGGCAGTGCCGAGGAGATCCTCGAGATCGGCGACGCCGCGCTCGATGTACTCGGCGTCGGAAAGACCGGCCAGGTTGCCCCTGATGCGCGAGCCACCCAGGATGTAGAAGACCTGGAACGGGGAGAGGTTGGTGGCGGCGTAGCCGGGGTTGGCCGTCACCGCCAGCGCCGAGAAGGAGCGGCCGTGATAGGAGTTGCGCACCGCCAGGACCTGGTTGGACTGGCGATAGGCGGTGGAGAACAGCATGGCCGCGTCATTGGCCTCGGTGCCCGAAGTGGTGAAGAAAACCTTGGCATTGGGTATGCCCGAGAGCGAGGAGATGCGCTCGGCCAGGGCCACCATCGGCTCGATCAGATAGAGCGTCGAGGAGTGGATCATCTTGCCGGCCTGATCTCGAATCGCGTCGACGACCTCGGGGACCGCATAACCGGTCATGGTGGTCAGGATGCCTCCGAAGAAGTCCAGGTAACGCACCCCGTCCTGGTCGGTTACGTAGCAGCCCTCCCCCGAGACCAGCTCGATCGGCTCCGAATAGTAGAGGCCCAGCCAGTTGGGCATGACGGCCTTGTGACGACGATGTAGCTCACTGTGAGACATGTTTCCCCCGTTTTGGTCGAACGGCAATGTCCCCAAGCTAGCGCACAAAAGGGCTGCTTTGTTCAGTGCTTTATGGTATTTTTGTATCACTACAAAAATTGGAGAAGCGCATGATGATGGAGCTCACGATTGCCGACTTCGGCAACGCGCGCGGGGCGCGCGAGATCGCCCAACGAATCGACGAGCTCGTCGAAGTGCGCCGTGCAACCTTCGGGACCAAGCTTCCCCCAATACGCACCCTCGCCCGCCTTCTCGACGTCAGCCCAACCACCATCGCGGCCGCTTATCTGGAGCTCGAGCGCCGCGGCGTGGCCAAGGGGCAGGGCCGGGGTGGAACCGTGCTGGTGCGGCGCAATCCGCCCCTCGGCGCGGCCCGCGTCTTCCATATGTTCCCGGAGCAGTCGAGCCCGGCCACCCATGACCTCTCGACCGGCTTCCCTGATCCCCTGCTCCTGCCCGATCTGGAGGCGGCACTGGCATCGGCCGCCCTCGGCAGGGGGGCCCACAACTACCTGAATCGTCACGTCACCGAAGAGCTGGCCCCCGTCCTGGCCAAGCTGCTGGAGGTCGAGCCGGAGAACATCACGGTGGTGAATGGATCCCTGGATGCTTTGGACAGGCTGCTCGGCCAGGTCTGCGTACCCGGCGACCGGGTGATAGTCGAGGAGCCGGGGTTCCCTCCCATCTTCGATCTTCTCGATGTACACAGGCTTGTCCCGGTGCCGGTGCGCTCCGACGCCGAAGGTATCGATCCCGACTCCCTCGCCGAGGCGCTCGAGCACCGCGCCCAGGTGATGATCTTCCAGCCCAGGGCGCAGAACCCTACCGGCGTCTCCACCACTGCCCGCAGGCTCGGCGAATTGTCCTCCCTCCTTGCCCAAGCCCGACCCGTCACGGTGATCGAGGATGACCACTCCGGCCTGGTCTCCACCGCGCCCAGGGTCACCATGCGCGGCCTGGTTCCCGGCCCCGTGGCCACCATCTACGGCTTCTCCAAGTCCCACGGCCCGGACCTGCGCATCTCCGCCATCGCCGCCGGTGAAGACCTGCTCGCCAAAGTGGTGGAGCGCAGGAGGCTCGGGCCCTCTTGGACCAGCGGCCTGATCCAGAGGCTTCTTGCGCACCTGCTCACCGAAGAGGTTCCCACCGCCCAGGTGGAGCGGGCCAAGGCGGTGTACGCCGAACGCCTCGGTCTCCTGGCCGGCCAGCTTCGAGCCATCGGAGCCGACGTCGCCTCCCATGACGGGCTCAACTGCTGGATCCCGGTGACCAGCGAGCTCGGCGTGATAACCGACCTGGCGCGCATCTCGGTGGTCGCGGCCCCCGGTTCGGCCTTCTACCTGGACGGGAGGAGCGAGCCTCACATCAGGGTCACCACGGCCGCCATCGACGGGCTGGCGCCCGGCCTGATCGAGGTCATAGGGCGTTGGCTCTGACACCTCGGCACGCCACCCTCCACATCCGTCCGATAGTCCCTGGCACGATGGCCGGCAGCGCGTTAGCCTGAGCCTCGGGCGGTCGATGCGGCTGCCGCCACGACCTCGAGGCTAGGAGCGGAAATGAACCTGGGACAGTCCACCACCGGACGGCCGGATGCGACCCAAACCCTCGTCGAGTCGGTCATGACCACCGAGGTGGTCATGGTCCACCCGGGAGACCCCATCCAGGAAGCCGCCGAAAAGCTGGCCAAGCATCGCATCACCTCCGTGCCGGTCGTCGACGATGAGTCGCGCCTGCGCGGCATCCTCTCCGACGACGACCTGATCGTCGAAGGCGCGCGACTGCACATACCCACGGTCTTCGGATTGCTGGGAGATGTGGGAACCTGGCCGCCCTCGGTGCTCAGGTTCGAGCGCGAGTTGAAGGCGGCCTTCGCGTCCAAGGTGGAGGACGCCATGAGCAAGAAGGTGGTCAGCTGCTCGCCCAAGGACACTGTCGAGGCTGCTGCAACCATACTTCACGACAAGAAGTTGCGCATGCTCCCGGTGGTCGAGGACGACAAGGTGGTGGGGGTCATCACCCGCACCGACGTGATGCGCTTCCTCTTCCCCGGCAGCGGCGAGTAGGGGGGCTCCGGCTCACTCCCCCTTTCGCTGCAGCGTGAGCGCTCCGAGCGCGAGGGCGACGGGGATGCAAGCCGCCACCACCACCAGATCGGTCCAGAGCGCACCGGTCAAGGCTCCCGAGGATGCGACCCTGGAGACGCCGTCCACCGCATAGCTCAAGGGCAGGAAGTCCGAAAGCAGGTGAAGCGCCCCCGCCATCTGGTCCCGGGGCACCAGCAGCCCGCACAGCAGGAACTGCGGCAGGACGAATGCAGGAAGGAATTGGACCGCCTGGAACTCGGTCCGCGCGAACGCGGAGAGAAAGAGCCCGAGTGCCATTCCCAACCAGGCATCGAGCAGCGCGAAGAGGACCACTAGCCAGATCGAGCCGTCGACCTTCAGCGACAGCCCCCACAACGAGACCCCCAGCACCACCGCAACCTGAGCCAGCGTTGCGGCGCCGAAGGCCAGGGCGTAGCCGGCCAGCAGGCCCCCCTTCCTCGCCGGGCTGGCCAGGAGCCGCTCCAACGTGCCGTTGGAGCGCTCCCGGAGCATGGCCACCGAGGCGACGACGAACATCACCGTGAAGGGGAAAAGAGCCAGCAGCATAGGCCCAACCTCTTCGAAGACCTGGGGCTGGTTGGTGAAGGCGTAGCGTACCAGAGTCATCAGAACCGAAGGCACCACCAGCAGCAGGGCCGAGGTGCGCCGGTCGTGAAGCAACTGCAGCAGCACCCGCCGCGCCGTGGCGCCGACCTGGCCGCCCATCAGTTGCGCTCCGCGCGGACAAGGGCAAGGAAGGCCGACTCGAGATCGCCGGTGCCCGTCTCGGCCTTCAGGGCCGCGGGAGCGGAATCGGCCAGCAGCCGGCCGTCGCGAAGCAGCAGGAGGCGTTCACAGCGCTCGGCCTCGTCCATCACGTGGCTGGAGACG
>JAKAEN010000242.1 GCA_021818355.1 Actinomycetes bacterium
TCGGCCCCATCTTCCACTATCACCCGATACTCGAGGAGAGCCATCGCTATCTGGCGGCCATCGTCTCGGTCTTCGTATTCGCAACCCTCGCCATCGCTCTCCGCTCGAGCCGCCTCCCAACGGTGCGCAGGGCTGCGAAGGTGGCAGCGGGCCTGGTCGTCTTCCAGGTGCTCCTCGGGGGTCTGACCGTGCTGGCGCGCAACGCCCCCTGGACGGTCGCACTCCATCTCATCACCGGTCTGGTCTTCCTGGCCTCGGTTACGGTGACCGCCGCATTGGCGGTGCTGGGGGACCGTTACCACGGCCTGGTGCCGACTGCGCGCGGCTGGGGACTCTGGGCCCTCGGAACGACCCTGGCCCTCCTCTTTTCGGGCACGCTGGTCGTCGGCTCGGGGGCGGGCGCGGTTTGTCCGACGTGGCCGGTCTGCTTCGGGAACGGCCCGGGCCGGCTCACCTTCATCGCACTTTTACACCGCGTGGTGATGGGGACCGCCGGCGTGCTCATATTCGCATTCGTCTTACGCGCCTGGCGCGAAGGTGACGGCGGGTGGCGCAAGCGGTCCGTCTTCATGGTCGCCTGGCTGAGCGTGGTCGCGCTGATCGGGGCCGGCTCGGCAATAAGCAAATCCGCCCCGGCTTGGGCCGACGTGCATCTGGCGGCGGCCGCGCTCTTGTGGGTGACGCTGGTGGTGCAGACCTACACCCTGGGTGCCGCCCCCTCCTCCGCGGAGTCCGAGGTTCCCGTAGCAGGCCAGGCGCGCTAGGAGCCGGAAAGCGCCTTCAAGACGGCCTCGACGTCTGCGAAGGTGTTGTAGAGGTGGAACGAAAGGCGCAACCGTCCGCCGCGATACGCGGCGGAGACGCCTTCGGCCAGCAGGCGCTCTTCAGGCACCTCGCTGGTGATGCTGACGATCGCGCTGTCGTTTTCCGGAATGCCCACCCCTTGGCAGAACGCGTTCCCGAGTTCGACGTTGTGGCGGCGGATCTCCTCGAGGTCCGCTCCTGCCAGGAGTTCCAGGGCGATCGCCGCGGCGGGCGTCGAGAGCCAGTCGGGCGAAGCCTGGTAGCCACGCGCATCCGGGGCCAGGCGAAGTGGCGCCCCGTATACCGTCGACCAAGGATCCTCTCCCGAGTACCAGCCGGGGAAGAGCGGACGCACCCACGCCCTGGCCGCCGGCGAAATCGTCATGAAGCCGGTCCCGCGCGGCGCCAGGAGCCACTTGTAGGCACTCGCCCCGACGACGTCAAAGCGGGAGGCGCCGATCGGGAGCCAACCCGCAGCTTGGGTCGCGTCCACGAAGGTCCGCGTTCCGGTCTCCGCCGTTCGTTCAGCCAGCGCGTCGAGGTCGGCTATCCGGCCGTCGGCGGATTGGACGGCGGCCACCGCGACCAGATCCGTCTCCTCCGTGATGGAGTCGATCAGCCTCGCGAAGGGAACGCCTTCGGCGCGGATGCGCCCGGCTTCCGCCGCGGCCAGGAAGGGGAAGATGGTGGAGGTGAACTCCTCCTCGGCGTACAGCACTCGCGCTCCCGCCGGAAGTGAGGCGGCCACCATGGCCGCGGTCACGGAGAGCTGCCCAACGATGCCCACATCCTCCACGGCTGCTCCGGTCAGACCGGCAAACGCGGCCCGGGAACGATTGACGTCCTCATCGAAGGCGACCACGTCCTGCGTGCCGGCGGCCCAGGCATCCAAGGTCGAGCGGAATGCCTCGACGGCCCGCCGTGGCGGAATGCCCACCGTTGCGGTGTTGAGGAAATGGTTGGCCGGAGAGAACTCCGACCGCAGTTCGTCGATGTTGGACAAGTCGGCCTTCTTCGCGCGCGTTGCTCTGGTTCTACGGGAACGACATTAGCCGAGGGCGGTGCCAAGCACCGAGGCGAGCATGGAGGGCGACTCCGGCAACACCTGGCTAGGCGGAATCGTCACAAATTGGCTGTAGTTGCCGCCGCCCGAGTACAGAGCGGTGACGGCGAGGGATTGCTTCGGAGCTCCCGCCGCAGCCGGCAGGGCGGCGTCGATGGAGACGCGGTTCACCAGTCCGTCGGAGCCGACCCAGACGTCGATCTTGGCCGTCTTTACCGGAGGTATCCCCTCTGCCGCGAGGCCGGCACCAGCCTTGCCCGTAGGCAGCGCGAGCGAAGCGGAGTACCCCTGGGCGCCGGATGGGGCGCCGGTGGCCCGCGCCACGGAGCTCAGCTGGCCAAGTTTCAACATCGACAGGAGGGAGGCAGGCTGGGCGACGACTCCGGCAGCGATTTCGCCCGCGTTCCCGCTCTGCTCAAGCGCCGCGAGCATCTTCGAATAGCTGACCGACACGTAGTGGATCCCGGACGGGACCAGGGACTGGAGAGAGGGCGGGACGGCCACATAGAGAGTGGAGCCGACCACCGCCATTTGCAGGCTCTGCTTCACGGGAGTTGTTGCCTGCAGGGCGACGTTGTTGACGTATTGCTTCCCAACGCCCGAGAAGCCTCCCGTGGCGGTCAGCGCCATGGTCGTTGCGCCACCTGAGGTGACGGTTTCGCTCAAGGAGGCTTCCGCCGCCGGCGTGGCCACGGAAGTGGCCACGGCCTTCTCGAGCTTGGCCTGCAATGGGTTCGTGCCTGCGGCGGCCGTTGCACCTCCGCAGGCGGCCGCCAGGATTCCCACGGCCAAGAGTGCTGTGGCGCTGCTGACCCCATGCAGGTGGCTCATCAGGGTTGCCTCCCGTCTAGAGGGCTCGTAAACGAGGATATCAGTGGGATTTTCGGCCGGTGGTCAAAAGTTCGTATCGCCTTAGGCCGGGTTCGGGGTGGCGTGAGCGACGTAGGCCTCGCAGTAGTAGGGAATCGAAACGATCCCCTGGCGGTCTGCCCTCGGCCGCAAGTGCTCCACGGCTTCCTCGACGACCCCGGCCCTGATGGCCGGCGGCAAGGTTGAGACGTGACTGAAGCTCTCGACGAGGCTTCTGGCCCCGTCGAGGTCGACCCGATGCTCGAAGCTCGCTTGCAGCGCGCTGAAGTGAGTGAAACAGCCGGTGGCCGTTATCGCCTCGGCGATCTCCCGGCCGACGCCGCCGACTGCGTGAGCGCGGGTGATCCTGTCGAATTCGGCGACCCAGTCAACCTGGAGCGAGCGGTGGTTCCATAAAAGCGCCAACTTTCCGCCGGGGCGAAGAACGCGGCGGATCTCCTCGGCGGCTGGTTCGAGATCGAACCAGTGGGCGGCCTGGCCGACAACGACGAGATCGAAGTGCCGGTCCGGAAAGGGAAGACGCTCCGCCCTCGCCACGATGACCGGCACGGTGGGAACCGTCTCGCGCAACTCGCCGAGCATTTGCGCATCGAGGTCGGTGGCGACCAGCATTCGCGGGTGGTGCGTGGCCAGCGTCTCGGTAAGCAGCCCTGTGCCGGCGCCGAGCTCGAGCGCGTCTGTGCCGCTCTCGACGATGGTCGCCAGCAGCGAGTCCGGATACCGTGGTCTCGCCTCTGCGTATTGTCTTGCCACCGCACCGAAGCTGCGCCCCAGGCGGTCACGGAGCCGCACCTGCACCTGGTCTTCCTGTTTCTCCGGCATGGGCCTAGACCTTACTGCGTGCGGACCAGCGCGCTCCGGCGGGTGCCGCCTTAGCCGAGGAGAGCGCCTATGTCGTTCTCCACGGCGTTGATGTCGAAGGTAATCTGAGTGCCGGTCTGCGACGCGGCGGCCTGGGCCGAGGAATCTCCCTGGACCGCCAGCAGGCAATCCTTAGCGAAGCTATTGGTGTCGGAGACGGTTGCCGACCAGTCCTTGGCCAGCGGCTGGGCATTGGGCTGGGGCTGCTTGAGCATGCTGGTGGTGTCGGATTCGAGCTTGGTGCACTGCGATTTTGCCAGGGCGGACTGCCCGGAGCCGAGCGCATTTGCGGAGGCCTGGTAGTCGGACTGGAGCAGCTTCACGTCGGCCATACCGTACTTGACGATCCATGAAGCCACGTTGTTCGCCTGAGTCTCCGCCGCCGACTGGGATCCGCAGGACGCCGCCAACGGAGCAAGTGAACCCATGGCCAAGGCGGCCGCCACTTGCCGCAGGATCTTCGTTCGGCCGGCCCGGAGTTTCATGCCCCCAACATACCGGGCCCGGACGGACTCGGCAGGCCGCGCGCTCAAACGTCTCGGCCCGGGGTGCTCAGATCGGTGCGCCAAGTGGCGCACGCAGGTATTCAGTCACCATGATGACACTCCCGGGGAGA
>JAKAEN010000243.1 GCA_021818355.1 Actinomycetes bacterium
CAGCCCCTTGCGCATGTAAGCGAAGGGGTGCGCCTCCGGGGAGATGCCGAAGGTGGCGATGTCCAGGTAGGTGGACTCCTCGGAGGAGAGGGCCGGGAGCTCGGGCGCCTCGTCCCCCAGGGCCATGCCGGGCAGGGAGGGGATCCTGCGGTCGGCCAGGGGCCCGCTGACCCAGACCGCCTGGCGGCGCGACAGGGGCGCCATGCCGTGGCGGGCGCCCAGCGAGGAGAGCGCCCCCGCCTTGGCAAGGGCCTCCAGCTGGGAGGCGGAGAGCGAAGCCCGCTCGGCCAGATCCGCCACGCTTGTGAAGGGGGCCGCCTGCGCAATGCGGCCGGCCACCTTCTCCCCGATGCCACGGATCTGGGATAGGCCGATGCGCATGGCCGGGCCGGCCCAGGCCGAGGCGATCATCGGGGCCATGTACCCCTTGCCCTCCGGGGGCGAGCCCCAGGCGGGGGCGGCCTCCAGGGTGCAGTCCGCTCCGGAGCGGTTCACCTCCGGGGCCAGCACCCTCACCCCGTGGCGCTTGGCGTCCTCGGAGAGGGTCTCCGGGGACCAGAAGCCCATGGGCTGGGAGTTGACTATGGAGGAGTAGAAGGCCGCCGGATAGTGCAGCTTGAACCAGGCCGAGGCGTAGACGAGGTAGGCGAAGGAGGCCGAGTGGCTCTCCGGGAAGCCGAAGTTGGCGAAGGCCCGCAGCTTCTCGTAGATCTCCTCCGCCACCGCCCCGGTGATGCCGTTGGCCTCCATCCCGGAGAAGAGCCGGGCCCGGAGAGCCTCCATCCTCTCGTTGGAGCGCTTGGAGCCCATGGCCTGGCGAAGCTGATCGGCCTCCCCGGGGGTGAAGCCGGCCACGTCCATGGCCATCTGCATCAGCTGCTCCTGGAAGAGCGGGACGCCCAAGGTCTTGGCCAGGGAGCGCTCCAAGAGCGGATGCGCATAGGTGACCTTCTCCAGCCCGTTGCGCCGCCGGATGTAGGGGTGCACCGAGCCTCCCTGGATGGGCCCGGGGCGGATGAGAGCCACCTCCACCACCAGGTCGTAAAAGTGGGTGGGGCGCAGCCTGGGCAGGGTGGCCATCTGGGCACGGCTCTCCACCTGGAAGACACCCACGGTGTCGGCCGCCTGCAGCATCTCGTAGACCCCGTCCTCCTGGGGTATGAGGGCCAGGTCCACCTCCTCGCCGTGGAAGTCCCGCACCATGTCCACCATCCGGTGCAGGGCCTCCAGCATCCCCAGCCCCAGCAGGTCGAACTTGACCAGGCCGGCTATGGCGCAGTCGTCCTTGTCCCACTGCAGCACGCTGCGCCCCTCCCGGCGCGCCCACTCCACCGGGCACACCTCCACCACCGGGCGGTCGCAGATCACCATCCCGCCGGTGTGGATCCCGAGATGCCGGGGCGCGCCCTCCAGCTCACCCGCCAGCGAGGCGACCAGATCCGGCACCGCCAGCTCCTGGCGGTCCCCGGCGGGGAGGGCGTCGGCCAGGCGGCGATGGCGCCCCATCCCCTTGGACCAGGCGTCAAGCACCCCGGAGGTGTAGCCGAAGACCCTCCCCACGTCCCGTATGGCGGAACGGGCCCGATAGGTGATCACGTTGGCCACCTGGGCGGCGCGGTCGCGGCCATAGGTGGCGTAGACGTACTGGATGGCCTCCTCGCGCCTGCCGCTCTCGATGTCCACGTCGATGTCGGGGGGGCCGTCCCTCTCCGGGGAGAGGAAGCGCTCGAAGAGCAGCCCCAGGGCGACCGGATCGACGTTGGTGATGCCCAGCGCGTAGCAGACCGCCGAGTTGGCCGCCGACCCCCGCCCCTGGCAGAAGATGTTGGAGCGCCTGCAGAACTCGACGATGTCGTGCACGATCAGGAAGTAGCCCGGAAAGCCCAGCTCGGCGATGATGCGAAGCTCCCGCTCGATCTGGGCGTAGGCTCCGGGCACCCGCTCGGCGGAGGGCTCCCCGTAGCGGTGCCGCGCCCCGGCCATGGTCAGCTCCCGCAGCCAGGAATCCTGGCTGCGGCCGGCCGGGACCATGGAGTCGGGCAGGCTCGGGGCGACCAGCGAGAGGTCGAAGGCGCACTCCCGGCCCAGCTCGTAGGCGGCCAGGGCCAGGCCCGGATAGCGGGCGAAGCGGCGGTGCTGCTCGGCCGGGGAGCGGAGATAGGCCATCTGGTCGGAGGCCAGCCAGGGATCCATCTCGTCCAAGGTGGCGTTGGCGCGTATGGCCGCCACGGTGGCGTGCAGCCGCGCAGCGGCCCGCGTGGCATAGTGGACGTTGTTGGTGGCCACCGCCCGCAGGCCCAGCGAGTCGGCGATGCGCACCAGCTCGTCGTTGCGCACCGAGTCGACGGGATCGCCGTGGTCCCAGCACTCGATGACGAAGTTCTCCCGCCCGAAGACCTCGGCCAGGCGTGCGGCCGAGTAGGCCGCCTGGCGGGGGCCCCGCTCCATCAGCTCCCCGGCCACCCTCCCCTTGCGGCATCCCGAGAGGACCGCCCAGTCGCCGCTGTCGAAGGATGCCAGCTCCTCCAAGGTGAGGGAGAAGACCCCCTTCTCGGTCTTGGCCATCTGCCCCTTGGAGATGGCCGCCGAGAGGGAGGCGTAACCGCGCGGGTTGCGCGCCAGCACCACCAGGTGCTCACCGGAAGGGTCGTAGACGTTGTCGCGCCTGCCCTCGGTGCCGATGGAGAGTTCGGCCCCGAAGACCGTGGCCAGGCCGGTGCCTTTGGCCGAGGCGGCGAAGTTCACCACTCCGTAGAAACCATTGTGATCGGTTATGGCGCATATGGGCAGCCCGGCTGCCAATGCCGCCTCCACCAGCCTGCCGGGGCTGGAGGCCCCGTCCAGGAAGCTGAAGTTGGAGTGGCAGTGAAGCTCTGCGTAAGGGAGGGGTTCCACTCCTCAGATCTTATCGAACATATGTTCGATTACAACCCAAAAAGCGGCCGGCTTCCACCGCCTGAGGGCGCCGCCCGGCCCGGCCCGTTAGCCCGGAGGGCTGACCAGCAGGTAGCGCTCGTCCTGGATCGGCGAGCCCCAGAGCCGCGGATCTTCCAAGCGCACCATCCGTGCCTCGCGCCCCAGTTGGGCAAGCATTCGGGCCGCCTCGGCGGCGGGGATCCCCCCTCCGGTCCACCATCTCCCCTCCACCAGCAGGAGCCTCCCGCCGGGACGCAGAAGCTCCACCCAGCGGCGAAGCACCCCCAGAGGATCGGCCAGTGCCCAGAGCAGGTGCCTGCACAGGACGGCGTCGAAAGAGCCGGGCGCGAAAGGGGGCTTCGAGGCATCGCCCAGGCATAGGGCGACATCGACTCCCAACCCGGCGGCCTTGGCCCGAGCCGCTCCGATCATGGCCGGCGAGGAGTCCAGTCCAATTACCCGAAAGCCCTGCTCAGCGAGAAGGACCGAAAGCGAGCCTGTGCCACAGCCCAGGTCGGCAACACGTGCCGGGGAGGGCATCAAATGACCGAGAAGGAGTCCCGACCAGGCCGCCCGCACCACCGGATCGGAAAGGCCGTGGTCGGGCTGGGCGTCGAAGGTCGCCGCCAGCGAGTCCCAGCCACCGTCGGCGCCGCCGCCTTGCATCATGCGCTCAAGGCAGGAAGAGTCCGACGAAGTCGCGGACTCCCATGGAGAGCACCCGGCCTGGATCCTCCATCGCCGCCATCACCCTCTCCCGCACCCCGGGGAGCCTCTCCAGGTTGGCGCTCAATTTGGTGGCGACCGCCGAGGCCGCCTCCTCCCGCCGGCGCGGATGCCCCAGTGGATACTCGACCGATACCGTCCCGGTTGCGCTACCGTCCGCGAAGCGGACGGTCACGGCGTTGGCCACCGAGCGCTTGGCGGGGTCCAGGTAGTCGGTGGAGAACCCCGGATCCTCCACCACGCGCATCTTGGCGCGCAGCGCGTCGATGCGGGGGTCTGCGGCCGCCTCGTCCTCATAGTCGAGGTGGGAGAGCGCCCCCTTGATCAAGCCGACGGCGACGATGTACTCCAGGGAGTGGTCACGATCTGCCGGGTTGTTGAGCGGACCGGTCTTGGAGATGATCCTCATGGCCGAGCGCTGGGTGGAAACCTCCACACTTTCCACCTCGTCAAGACGCCCGGCCACCTGGGAGTGCAGCGCCACCGCCGCCTCCAGGGCGCTCTGGGCGTGGTACTCGGCGGGATAGGGCACCTTGAAGAGGACGTTCTCCATTACGTAG
>JAKAEN010000244.1 GCA_021818355.1 Actinomycetes bacterium
GGCCTTCGAATCGTCGACTACAAGGTGGTCACCCCTGCCGGCATGGCTCGTGCTGAGGAGCGCATGCGGACATACGGCGTGCAGGGAGCCGTCTATCAGCTGGCCCTGGCCCGTGCGGCCGCTCCGTTGCCGGTGGCGGGCGCCACCTTCCTCTTCGTGAGCGAGGAGGGATATCGCGAAATCGAATCCCCGCCCGCCGGCCCGCATGAGTTGGAGTTCCTGATCGAGGAGTACCTGGGGTCAATGCGGGCCGGAGAGTCCGGAGGCCCCTAGCGGAGCATGACCGAGGCGACCTGGTAGACGCAGTAGCGAGGAATGACACCCGAAGTCTTGATCCCGCTCAGGGTTCCACTTCGGCCGGCTGCTTGGTAGCGCACCAGCCAGTTCACGGTCACGCTCACCTCGTAGCAACCGGGGGAGTAGTTGTGACGCAGGTCCCCTAGGGGCCATGGGCCTCCTGTGGCCGTGGTCGGCCCGGCGGGTGGCGATCCGTCACCCCAGTCGACCGTGAGGGTCCCCTGTGCGAGAGCGTGGACGCCACCCCCGGGGAGCTGCGCTTGCAGCGCATCTTCAAGACGCGCCTGCGTGGAGAGGAACGACGCGAGGCCGGCCACCCCGTACCCGGGATCCATCGACGGAGACGGAACCGGCAGCACCCTGGTGATGCTGGAGCGGATCAACTCCTGGCTGTCGCTGGGCGGAGTCGGGCTCGTCGTGACCTTGACCGGGCGGTAGCGGCAAAGTGGATAGCGGCGGCTCAGCAGATAGAGCAGCTGAGGCGAGAAGTTCACCGCCGAGGCCTGCTTGACGTTCGAGTAGTACTCGAAGAAGACGGCGATGCAGGGAGTGTTGGCGAACAATTGGGAATTGGTGGTGATCGTGGGGAACATCACGGGATAGATACGCCGTCCGTCGGGAGTGATCAGCACCTTGGCCGATCCGGGATTGCCCGGTGCCGTCGCCGAGGCGAGCGTGTAAAGCGTGATGGTGTATCTTCCGTCTCCCCCGGAGGCGGTGGCCGGGTTGCCGGAGGCTCCGGCCGGCGTGGGCGTCATCACCAGTGTTGTGCCCAGGGCACAGGCGACGAGCGTGGTTAGAAAGCGGGTTGGCGGCATGGCTGCATCTCCAGGTCTCGTGTCTTCGAGGTCCGGGAGGACGTGTCGGCATGAGCCATTCGCGGGCGGATGAGGGGCTGGCAGGCACGGGTGAATGTGACCAAATGCCCTAAGCGGATATTGGCGGTCTCGGCCAAACTCGATGAGCAGGTGAAGCAGCGCTTCGGCGCGGAAAGCTCGTCTCCGTGCCACTGCCGATAATACTCCGCCGCGCTTGGGGGTGCGATTCGAAGTGAAGCATCGCTTTGCGGAGGGCTGGCTGCGTTCGGAGCGTGGAACTCGAGGGAGACCCGATGGCAATCGAGGAGATTGCTGGATCGTCAGGTGATGAGGAGTTCGAAGGTTCTGCGACCTTTGTCCTGGACTTCATCCACTTGAAGGCGGCGTTCGAGGATGTCGCCGCCCAGATCGAGGAGGACCACGGCAGCTGGCTTGGATTCGCGGCTGAGCAGGCGATTTCGGACCAGACCTTCCTGAGCAGGGTCGGGCCCGGAGGGATGCTGAGCAAGCGGGTGAAGATCGAGCTGGGCCAGGTCCGCCGCGCTCTGGGGTGCGTGCTGGTCTCGATGGCATGGACCGCCACCTCGACCCCGTTCCTCTTCCCGCACCTCGAGGCCGACCTGGAGTTCTCCGAGGTGGAGCCTGGAAACGTGCGCATCGAAATGCGGGGAAGCTATCGCGCCCCTCTGGGGACGCTCGGCGAGCGCATCGACCGACTGATCATGCATCGCATGGCCGAGTCGACGGTGCGCGCCTTCCTTGTCGGCGTCTCGGACGAGCTCCAGAGGCGAATAGGCCGGTCTGCGGGGGCCTGAGAGCAGCCGCCGCCTGTCGCGGTGCCGCGCCGAAATGATCGGCTTGTGTCCTGGCCATTGGCTTCGCGCCCCAGGGGATCGGGGCCGAGAGACGGGTCGAGTGTCCGGGGCGGGCTATGCCCCTATCGCGTGGAAACCCCCGTCCACGTGGATGAGCTCGCCGGTAGTGGCGGGGAAGAAATCGGAAAGCAGGGCGACCACCGAGCGGGCAACCGGCTCGGGGTCGGTGGCGCTCCATCCCAGAGGCGCGCGCACGTCCCATACCGACTCGAAGTCCGAGAACCCAGGCACCGACTTTGCGGCTATCGTGCGCATCGGCCCGGCCGAGACGAGGTTCACCCTCACGCCGTGCTTCCCGGCCTCACGGGCCATGTAACGGCTGAGCGACTCCAGCGCGGCCTTGGCCACGCCCATCCAGTTGTAGCCGGGCCAGGCGACTGTGGCGTCGAAGTCGAGGCCGATCACCGAGGGGTGGCTGCCGCGCTCGAGCAAGGGGAGGAGGGACTTGACCAGTGGCGCCAGGGAATACGCAGATACCTGGAGCGCAGTTGCCACGTCCTCCCAGCCGGCCAGGAAGATGTCGTCGTCCAGGCAGGCCGCCGGAGCGAAACCGATCGAGTGCAGGACGCCATCGAGTGCGTCGAAGCGCTCGGCGATGGCGCCGGCGAGGTTGTCGAAGTGCTCGGGCACGGTCACGTCGAGCTCGAGGACTTCGGGAACGGGATCTAGTTTCCTGGCCACGCGCTGGGTGATCGACATGCCCCGGCCAAAGCCGGTGAGCAGCACCTGCGCACCCTCTGCCTGGGCAACCCGCGCTGTCGCGAACGCGAGCGACTGGTCATTGAGTACTCCGGTGATGAGGATCCTCTTCCCATCCAGAATGCCCATTTCCCGCCTCCGTCATTTAGCCTTGTGCGCACAGGCCCGTCGCAACCTCCATGCAGGCTAATGCCTGCTCCAGGGGTGCTTGGTCGGATGGGTCGCGGATTTTGGAGGAGCTTGTGGCACAGAGCATCGGAGTGATAGGCGGGACCGGTCCGGCGGGGTCCTCGCTCGCGGCGCGCTACGCGTACCTGGGGCATCGGGTGGTGCTCGGCTCGCGTGACGCAGCCAGGGCGGAGGGCGTGGTGGCCGATCTGCGCGAGCGGCTCGGCGAGGCACTTCCGACTCTGGAAGGTGCCGAGAACGCCGCCGCGGCCGCGTGCGACATGATCGTTGTCGCCACTCCCTGGGATGGCGTAGAGGCCACCGTGCGCCCCCTGTCGGCCGCCTTGGCCGGCAAGGTGGTTATCTCCATGGCCAATGCCCTGTACCGCGAAGGCAGGAATATGGGCGCGCTGATGCTCCCACGCGGATCGGTGGCCGAGCACCTTCGCTCCGCCGTGCCGGAGGCCAGGGTTGTGGCCGCCTTTCACCACGTGCCCGCGAAGGAGCTCGGGGTGGTGGGCGAGCCCTTGCACTCCGACGTGCTGGTCTGCTCGGACGACGCCGCGGCGGCGGACGCGGTCGCGGCCCTGGTCGCGGAGATACCAGGCGCGCGGGGAGTGCTGGCGGGGAATCTTTCCGCCGCCGCGGCGATTGAGGCTATGACGGCCGTCCTTATTAACGTGAATATCCGTTACAAGACGAGAACGTCGCTGCAATTGTCCGGAATTAGGGAGTCCTGAATGAGGCTTTACGACTCGGCGTCCGGCGCTGTCAAGGAGTTCGTACCCAAGGACAGCGTCGTGACCATGTACAGCTGCGGGATCACCCCGTACGACGCCTCACACCTCGGCCATGCCGCCGTCTTTCTCACTTTCGACCTGCTCTCCAGGGTGCTGATGGATGAGGGGTACGAGGTCAAGTGGGTGCGCAACATCACCGACGTCGACGACTCGATCCTGGCCAAGGCCCGGTCGTTGGGCGTGCACTACCTGGACCTGGCTGCGACCGAGATCGCCCGCTTCGACTCCGACATGAGGGCGCTCGGATTGATGGCGCCCTATTCGGAGCCGCGCGCCACCTCGGCGATCGCCGAGATACTGCTCATGATCCAGCGGATCGTGGACGCGGGTTATGCCTACGAGCGCGGCGGTGCGGTCTACTTCGACGTCTCCAAGTACCAGGAGTTCGGGCACATCAGCCACCTCGGGCGCGCCAAGATGCTCGAATACGCCGCTGAGCGGGGTGGCAACGTTGAGGATCCGCACAAGGAAGACCCGCTCGACTTCGTGCTTTGGCAACCCTCGCTTCCCGACGAGCCCTCGTGGGACTCACGCTATGGCCCCG
>JAKAEN010000021.1 GCA_021818355.1 Actinomycetes bacterium
AGCCTATCTCTATCCCACCACCGCGGTGGTCCCCGTCACCGTCGGCGGCCTCCTCTGTGGCGCTTACCGGATTCCCGTCGCCGATGTCGAGGTGGAAGGGTACCTGACCAACAAGGTGCCCACCGGGCCCTACCGGGGCGCTGGAAGGCCGGAGGCCGCCTACCTGGTGGAGCGGATGGTTGACCTTGCCGCGCGGGCCACCGGGATTCCCGCCTCCGAGCTTCGGCGCCGCAATTTCATCGCCCCGGAGGAGTTCCCGTACAGAACCGCACTGGGGCTGACCTACGATTCGGGCGATTATCGCCGCGTCTACGACGCCGCGGAGAAGGCGCTCGAGGAGCGGCGGGAAAGGGCGACGGCGCGCCTGGGCGCGGGCGCCGTGGTCGGCTCCGGCCTGGCGCTCTACATCGAGCGCGCCGGACCCGCCTTCTGGGAGCGTGGCACGGTCACGGTCGATCCCGCCGGGAGAATCGTGGCCTCAAGCGGATCGGCTTCCAACGGTCAGGGGCACGCAACCTCGTTTTCCCAGGTGGTGGCGGACCAGTTCGACCTCGACCCGGAGTCGGTTGTGGTGGTGGAGGGCGACTCCGCCGACGGCGACGGAGTGGGCACCTTCGGATCCCGTTCCATGACCTTGGGAGGCGAGGCTCTCGCCGTCGCTTCGCGGGAGGTCCTGGAGCTGGCGGGCGCGGTGGCGGCAGAGCTTCTCGAGGCCGATCAAGCCGACCTCCGCTACCAGGGCGGCTCCTTCCATGTCGCGGGATCGCCGGAGCGGGAGATCTCGCTCTTCGAAGCCGCTGCCGCGGCCATGCAGGCCACCGGGCGGGAGCTGAGCGCCACCCAGAGATTCAGGAGCCAGGGGCCGGTCTTCCCCTACGGAGCATATGGAGCCGTGGTCGAGATCGACCGCGAGCTCGGAACCGTCCGCTTGCACGACGTCGTGGCGGTCGACGACGGCGGCACGGTGGTCAACCCGCTGCTCGCCGAAGGGCAGGTGATCGGCTCCACTTTGCAGGGAGTTGCCTCCAGCCTGCTCGAGGAGGTGGTCTACGATGCCGACGGCCAGCTGCTGACGGGCACCCTGGCCAGCTACCTGGTCCCTTCCGCCGCCGAGGCGGCGTACGAGATCCACAGCGAGTTCGTGGAGACGCCCACTCCTTACACCAGCCTGGGCGCGAAGGGGATGGGGGAGTCCGGAACCATAGGTGCCCCGGCGGCAATCGCCAACGCGGTGGCGGACGCCTTTGCCAAGCTGGGGGCCGAGCCCCTGGAGGCGCCGTACGCGCCCGAACGAGTCTGGCGGCACCTGTCCGCCGCCGGGAAAGGTCCCGAGATGAACGGAGGTGACTTGGGTTGAGTTCACGCAGTGTTACCTTGCGCGACGTAGCCAAGCTGGCGGGCGTGCATCCCGCCACCGCTTCGCGCGCCCTTAACGAAGAGGCGCGGGCGCGGGGCCTGGTCAACCCGGACACCGTCGCCCGGGTGATGAGAGCGGCCCAGGAACTCGACTACCACCCCGATCCGGTGGCGCGGTCGCTCAAGACCCGGCGGAGCCACACGGTCGGCGTGGTCATCCCGGACCTGACCAACCCGCTCTTTCCTCCGATCGTGCGCGGGATCGAGGATCGCCTCGCCCAGAGCGGTTACGTGGTGCTCCTCGGCAACACCGACAACGATCGGGAGCGCGAGAAGCTGGTGCTGACCAGCATGCGCTCGCGCCGAGTCGACGCCCTGGTCTTGGCCACCGCCAGGCGGCGCTACAACCTCCTCGCCGAGCTGAACCTGTCGGACCTGCCCATGGTGCTGGTGAACCGCGTGGTCGACGACAAGGCCATCCCCTCGGTGGCGACCGACGACGTGACCGGTATCGGCATGGCGGTGGCGCACCTGGTCGCGCTGGGACATACGCGCATTGCCCATGTGGCCGGGCCTCAGGCGCTCTCCACCGGCGCCGGACGCCACAACGGCTTCCTGCTCGGCATGGAGGCCGCCGGACTGGAGGCGGATCCCGCCCTCATAACCTTCGCCGAAGCCTTCTCGGTGGCCGAAGGCGTGCGCTGCGCGCGAACCCTGCTGGCCGGAAGGAGCAGGCCAACCGCGATCGTGGCCGGAAACGACATGCTGGCGATCGGTTGCTATCAGGCGATAGAGGAGAGCGGCTTGAAGTGCCCCGCCGATATCTCGGTGGTCGGCTTCAACGACATACCCTTCTCCAACCGCTTGTCGCCTCCGCTGACATCGGTGAGGTTTCCCCATTACCAGGTGGGTATCGAGGCCGCTCAGCTGGTTCTGGAGAGGATCAACACCCCGTCGGCGCCCACCAAGGTGCTATTCCTGCCGCCGGAGCTGGTCGTTCGCGGCTCGACCGCACGCGTCAACCCGGCTTCCTAGCCAATCAGGTGGCGGGCCAGGAAGTCCGCCGACTGGGGGCGGTGGTGCCAGATGAGGTTGGCACAGCCGTGGTTTCCCTCCTCGAGGAGGATGGTTTCGGCCGGCCCGCCCGCCTCCTCCGCGATCCGCATCCCCTCGCGCCAGTCGAAGAGGCGGTCGCGCTTCCCGACTATCACCAGCAGCGGGGCCTTGGCCGCCGCCATTCTTCCACGCAGCGAGAGGTCGGAGGCCCGGAGCCGCGCTGCCTCGTCGTCAGGCGCTTTGGAGCGCTCCCGGAACGCCTCACGGGTCAGGCTGGGCAGGCGTTCCCAGCTGTCGCCCAAGTCATACGGCCCCGATAGTGAGACCGCCGCCTTGATGCGCGAATCGCCGGCGACCATGCGGGCGGCGTAGTAACCGCCCAGGCTGACGCCCCAGACCCCGATCCTCGCGGGGTCGATGCCATTCTCGGCCTGGAGCCGGTCGATGACCGCGGAACCCGCCTTCTCGTAGGCCGGCTCGATGGCCAGTGAGTATTCGGCCTCACCCTGGCCGGGGCCGTCGACCGCAAAGGTGGCCAGACCCCTTGCCAACATGGACTCCTCCACCATGCGAAGCTCCTCCTTGGTGGAATCGAGGCCCGGAAAGAGCATCACCACCGGCAACGGGCGTGGCGCGCCGTCGGGCATGCGCAGAATCCCGGGAAGGACGGAGCCTTCGTAGGGAACCTCGATGCGGCGCCCGGGCGGGTCGAGGTGCGGCAGGGAGTCCGTCAGGCAGGTCACCGCCGAACGGTGCGCGGCGATCATCGCCTCGCGGTCCGGTGTGAAGAGGAACTTGCCGAAGTGGTAGTAGGTGGCAGCGCGGGCGAGATGCTCACCCGCCGAGACGGTCGCCCCCGCCTCCAGCGCCTCCCGGCCCATCTCTTCGTACTCGGAGGCGACGGCCGACCAGGCGGCGCACCACCCGGACCAGTCGCCGGCTGCGGCGGTGATGCGGGGGAGGTCGGAGGCCTCCACTCCGTTGGCGGTGAAGCGCGGGGCCCAGTTGTCCATCGCGGTCTGGAGTCGGTTCTCACTCATGGCGCCATTATTGCATTCGATTGTCAGCATCGCACGCCATTTGGATAAGCCGTGGCCGCTCCGACTGGCCTCCGAAGGCCGCGCAGGGTTCACTGTGGACCTCTGACAAGCTCGTGGGCTGGGAAAATGCGATAAAGCGTGCCAAGGATGCCCACGTACGTTTCGTTTGCAGAAAAGCGGCGCAAATTACCGGCGGCAACCCGCGAATTGCAGGTGCACCCAGGAGACTGTCAGGCGCTTGCCTGCCTGGGCCCCGCTGTGAGCTGCATATATGTTACCGATAGTCCAGGCCGTACGCGAATTGGTTTTCTTGCACACGTATGCGCTAACGTTTGCGATACACTGCTTCAAGTCTTGGAAGGGCGTAGGCCGCAATGGGGGGCCGACCTCAAAACGAGGAGGAATGTGAGCAACTACCCGCAGTTGGATTCCAGCGCGAGGATCGGCTGGATCGGGGCCGGCCGCATGGGGAGCGAAATGGCGCTCCGGCTGCTGGCCAAAGGATGGAAGCTGGAGATCTACAACCGCACCCGCTCCAAGGTCGAGCCGCTCGTCGAGGCGGGCGGCATCGCAGCGGACAGCGTGGCCGCCCTGGCCGGTTGTGATGCCGTCGTGGTCAGCGTCTCCTCCTCCGACGACTTCGAGGCGGTGACCACCGGCCAAGGCGGCCTCCTTACCCAGGAAGTCGCTCCCAAGGTGATCATCGACTCCTCGACGGTCTCCATGGACGCCTCCGCCCGCGTGCGCGCGGCGGCGGACGCCCGCGGCACCTCGCTGCTGGCGGTCCCGGTCTCGGGCAACCCAAAGGTCGCCCGCGCAGGGAAGCTGACCATGGCCGTCTCGGGTCCCGAGGACGCCTACCGCTTCGTAGCACCGCTGTTGGACCAGATCGGCGCCGGGGCGACCTACGTGGGCGACGGCGAGCTGGCCCGGCTGGTCAAGCTGTGCCACAACCTCTTCCTGGGGGTGGTGACCCAGTCCATGGCCGAGATCACCTTGCTGGCGGAGAAGGGTGGCGTGCCGCGTTCCACCTTCCTCAGCTATCTCAACAAGAGCGTCATGGGCTCGATGTTCACCGGTTACAAGGCACCCGCCTTCGTGAACCTGGACTTCCACGCCACCTTCACCTCCAAGCTGCTGCGCAAGGACTTCGACCTCGGCCTGGCCGAGGCGCGCAAGCTCGAGGTGCCGATGCCGGTGGCGGCACTAGTGCATCAGATCGTCCAGGAGCTTGTCGGTGAAGGCTTCGGTGACGACGACTTCGCGACGCTGCTGGTCATGGCGGCCAAGGGCGCCAGCATGGATCTCGCTCCCGAAGGCACCGAGGTCTCCGACGGATTGGAGTGAGGCGGGTGCGGGCCGGCCGGGCCCGCGCTCCTAGAGCAAGGGGGCAAGTCTTTCGGGGGAACAGCAACTAGGTCGCATAGCCCAGGACCGGCATTGCGCCGGGATCCTCTGAATCGGATCCAGATCTCTTTTCGGGCGGCCGCAATGGGGCGGCCGGCCAAGGGTAAACAGGGGGAATCAATTGGAAGGAAATAGAAGAACCAGGAGGATGCGGTCGAAAGTCGGCAGGAGCCGGCTTTTCAGGACCCTCGGCGTGGCCGCCTCGGCGGGCGCCCTCCTGGCGGCATGCGGTTCGAGCTCCTCGGCGAGCACGAGCGGCGGTGGCGCGAGCTCCAAGCCGATCGTCATCGGCATCTCGCTTCCACTCGGAGGAGACTTCTCCGCGGACGGGTTGGCCTTCAAGCAGGGATACCAGCTCTGGGCGGACAACGTCAACGCGCACGGGGGAATTCTCGGGCGCCAGGTCCAGCTCAAGATCGTCTCGGACAACTCCGATCCGGCTCAGGCACAGACCGACTATCAGCAGCTGATCACGGTTGACCACGTCGATCTGACCTTCGGGCCATTCTCGACGCTGCTCACCATTCCCGCGGCAAAGGTTGCGGCGCGCTACGGTTATGCGATGATCGAGGGTGCCGGCGGCGGCCCGACCGTCTTTGCCCAGGGGCTGCACAACGTCTTCGACGTCTCGGCGCCGGTGGCCAACGCCATGGTGCCGTTCGCCAAGTGGCTGGCCTCGCTGCCGCCGAGCCAGCGCCCGAAGACGGCCGCCTACCCGACCTCCAACGACCCCTTCACCGAGCCGCAGATCCTGCTGGCCAAGAAGATCATGGAGGCCGCGGGGATCAAGACGGTCTACTTCAACGTCTTCGGCTCGGAGGTCACCGACTTCACCCCGATCGCGAGCGCGGTCGCGGCCACCAACGCCGACGTGGTGATGCTGGGCTCGGTGGACGTTCCCACCGCCTCCGCCTTCATCCAGGACTTCGCGCAGCAGCACTACAACCCCAAGGCCTTCATTGCGACCGGCGGCCCCGACCAGGGAAGCCAGTTCATCCAGGCCGTGGGCCAGTCGAACGCCAACGGGACCATGGTGCCCAACACCTGGTATCCGGGGGCCAAGACCCCGGGCTCCGCGGCGCTGGTGCAGGCCTACATCGCCAAGTACGGTGGCACCGCCTCGGCGGTCAGCGCCGACGTGGCCGAGGCCTATTCGGTGGGCCAGGTCACCCAGCAGGCCATCGAGCACGTGGGCAAGGTGAACAACCAGGCCATCATCAGCTACCTCCACAGCGGGGTCACGCTGACCTCGGTGCAGGGGCCGGTGAAGTTCAACGCGCTCGGTGAGAACACCGCCGCGCTGATCTTCGGGTTCCAGTGGGTGAACGGCAACTTCCAGCAGGTGCTCCCGCTGAGCGACCCGGCGTCCTCCGGTCTCCAGTACCCCAAGCCGAATTGGGGCGCGTGATCTGAATGGTTACCGATTTCATCCGTGCCGTCATCGACGGCGTGCTTTCCGGTAGCGTCTACGCGCTGATGGCGGCGGGGCTGACCCTGATTTTCGGCGTGATGGAAGTCATCAACGTCGCCCAGGGCATCCTGGTCATCCTCGGAGCGTACCTGAGCTACGTCCTCTCGGTCCACCTCGGAATCGACCTCTTCGCGGGCCTGATCATCACCATCCCGGTGATGTTCATCCTCGGGGTGGGTATCCAGTGGGGCCTGATGAGCCGCCTCGGCGAGCGTGAGAAGGTGTCGATGTCGATACTTGTCACCTACGCCGTGGCGATCATCCTGGAGGGCGCGCTGGACCTCATTTTCGGTCCCAGCTATCAGCAGCTCACCGCCTGGTACGTCAACCAGTCGATGCACGTGTTGGGGTTCTACCTCCCCTACATCTACGTCTTCGGCTTCCTGCTGGCGGTGGTCCTTCTGGGCGCGCTCTACTTCATCCTTTACAGGACGGAGTTCGGGCGCAGCCTGCGGGCCGCCCAGCAGAACCGGACGGCGGCACGGCTGATCGGTATCGACGTCAACAGGGTCTCGGCCATCACCTTCGGGATCGGCGTGGCGGTGACAGCCGCGGGCGGGATGGTCTTCGGCGCAACCACGTCGTTCAATGCCAACTCGAGCGCTGACCTCATCTCCCGCCTGCTGACCATCATCATTCTCGGTGGCATGGGCAGCATCGGCGGTGCGATGGGAGCGTCGGTCCTGATGCTGGTGGTCGAGGCCCTGGTGTCGACCTTCTGGTCTCCCACCTGGGCGACACTCGTCTTCTACGCCGTGCTGGTGGTCGTGCTGGCGGTGCGTCCCGCCGGCCTCTTCGGGCAGAAAGCAGTGAGGGCTCAGTAGTGGCAATCCTAAGTGCCAAGGCAAAGCCGTTTTCCAAGGGGAAGGCGGCGGTCGTCGTATCCGCCATCGCGGTGATCGCCGTCTTCCCCTTGATCTTCACCAATCCGGCCGTGACCGAGATCGCGATCTTCGCCCTCATGTTCATGGCCACCTCCGAAGCCTGGAACGGCTTCGCCGGCTGGTCCGGGTACTTTTCCCTCGGGCACGCCGCCTTCTTCGGGGTGGGGGCCTACACCTTCGCGATCATCGCCAACGACTACAAGCTTCCGGCGGGATCGGGGCTCTTCCTGCTGATGCCGGTGGCCGGGGTGGTGGCCATGGTGGCCGCCGTGCTGGTTGGGTTGGTGGCGCTGCGAACCAAGCGCCATACCTTCGTGGTCATCACCATCGGGGTCTTCTTCATCTTCCAGCTGCTCGGCTACAACCTCTCGATCACCGCGGGAGCCTCCGGCCTGCAGGTGCCGACCCCGTACAACTGGAACGCGGCCACCTTCAACAACCCCTTCTACTACGCCGCGGCCATCCTGCTCGGCTTCACGGTTGGCCTGTACTGGATCATCCGGCGCTCCGCCTTCGGGCTCCAGCTCCTCTCGATCCGTGACGACGAGGAGCGCGCGAAAGGCCTGGGGGTGCCGGTATGGCGCGTCAAGCTCTCGGCCTTCGTCATCTCGGCCTTCCCGGTCGGGATGGCAGGAGCGCTCTTCGCCTTCCTGATCGGCCAGATCTACCCCAACACCGTCTTCAACCCGCTCTTCGACCTTTCCTGGGCCCTGATGACCCTGGTCGGTGGGATCGGCACCATCGCCGGACCGCTTCTCGGGGGCGTGGTGCTCGAGTCCATCCAGCAGTACCTCAACCTCTATCTGTCCAACGCGGACATTTATCTGATCGTCTACGGGGTCGTCTTCCTGGCGGTCATGTTCTGGATGCCCCGTGGCGTGGTGCCCACGGTCGGCGACGCGCTTCGCAGGCGGCGGGGTGCACGCTCCGCGAGCCTGGTCTCGGCGGAAAGCGGCGGTGCGGGCACGGCACCCGGGGCCGGCTCCGGTGCCTCTTTGGCAGTTGTCGCGCAGGAGGGCGGAAAGTGACCGCGCTACTCGAGGTCTCGGGCATAGAGAAGTCATTCGGCGGTATACGCGCCCTGAACGGCTGCACCTTCACGGTCGAGAAGGGCATGATCCACGGCCTGATCGGACCGAACGGCTCAGGAAAGACCACGCTGTTCAATGTGCTTACCGGCTACGAGAATCCCGACGCCGGCGATATCCGGCTGGAAGGCACGGTGATCACCGGCATCGGGCCGGGAAAGGTGTTCCGGCTCGGCGTGGGGCGGACCTTCCAGCTCACCAGGGTCTTCACCCGCCTGTCGGTTCTCGACAACATGCTGATCGCAGCCCAGCACCAGCACAAGTGGCTCCGATCCGCGCTCCGCAGCCCCGGCCAGGGGGGAGAGCGGGCCAAGGCTATGGAGCTTCTCGATTTCGTGGGCATTGCCAGGCTGGCCGAACTTGAGGCCGGTTCGCTCTCCTACGGCCAGCGCAAGCTGCTGGAGCTGGCGTATCTCCTGATGGCCGATCCGGACGTGCTGCTCCTCGACGAGCCGGCCGGCGGGGTGAATCCAACCCTCATCAACCAGCTGGCGGACAAGATCAAGGAGCTCAATGCCGCCGGGAAGACGATCCTGGTGGTCGAGCACAACATGGAATTCGTGATGGGAATCTGCGACCGGATCACGGTCATGCACCAGGGGCGGGCGCTCTTGACCGACGTTCCCGCGGCGGTGCGCAGCGACCCCAGGGTGCTCGACGCGTACCTGGGAGGGACCGAGGACGAACTCGAGGACGAGGGCCTGCAAGCGGGAGCCGCGCAGGCCGAGGGAGGCTCCAAGTGAGCGGCGCTGATGTGATGCTCTCCCTGAGCGGGGTCTTCGCCGGATACGGCGGCGGGGACGTTCTGCAGGGTGTGGAGTTCGACGTCTACAAGGGCGGGATCACCTGCATTGTCGGCCCCAACGGTGCCGGCAAGTCGACGCTGCTCGCCACCATCACCGGACTCTTGAAGCCGCGCCTGGGCGAGGTGCGCCTCAACGGCGAGTCGATCGGGGGCCTCTCCCCCCGGGCGGTCCTGTCGCGTGGGGTGGTGCTGGTTCCCCAGAACCACTCGCTCTTCCCGGACATGACGGTCTATGAGAACGTTGAGCTCGGCGCCTACACACTGAAGGATCGCCAGCTTGCACGGGAGCGCCTGGAGAAGATCGCCGACATGTTCCCGGTGGTGCGCGCCAAGGGCAAGGAGAAGGCGGGATCCCTCTCGGGTGGACAACAGCGCCTGGTCGAGTTCGCTCGCTGCCTGATGCTCGACCCCTCCCTGGGTATCCTCGACGAGCCCTCCATGGGCCTGGATCCGCGCACGCTGCACGACGTCTTTTCCACCGTGAAGGCGATGAACCAGGAAGGGCGAACCATCCTCCTGGTCGAGCAGAACGCCAAGGCGGGCCTGAGGGCTTCCTCCCACGGGGTCGTGCTCGAGAACGGCAAGGTTCGTCTGCGCGGCACGGGGCGCGAGGTTCTCGATCACCCCGAGATCGCGGCTCTTTACCTGGGTGGCTCGGTCGAGGCGCCCAGCGGCGCAAAATGAGGACGTCTCCGGGGAGATGTCCCGGACCCTCCACCGTGGGGAGAGGTTTGGAGCCATGAGCGGGACCGATGTGCATGTGCACTTCGTTCCTCCCCGGCTGGCCGGAGAGGGCGGAGACTGGCGCCCCGAGCTCATCGCCCACTCCCACGGGCCGTCGACGGTCCGCCTCCGCGGGCGGGTGATCGATTCGGTGGTCGACGAGTTCGCCGACCTCGGAGTGATCGTCGAATCCTCGGCGGCGCGGCGGGTCGACCGCCTGGTGCTCTCGCCCTGGGTTTCGCTGATACCGGCCGGCGGCTCGGCCGAGGAGGCCGCGGAGGTCTGCCGCACCCACAACCGGGCCATGGCCGATGCCATCGCCGGGCGCGAGGAGCGGGTCGCGGCCATGGCGATGGTGCCCGTACAGCATGGCGAAAGCGCCGTCGAGGTGGCCGAGGAGGCTCTGGAGCTCGGATTGAACGGAGTCGAGCTGATGGCCACCTATGGGGGCAGGACGCTTGGGGATCCATCGATGGGGGAGTTCTTCGCCTTCGCCGAGGAGCGCGGCGTGCCGGTCTTCGTGCATCCTTCGACTCGAGGTCTCGATCTTCCCGCCTTTGCGCCCCATTACCTGTGGAACTCGGTGGCGAACCCGGTTGAAACGGCGATGGCCGCAGCCGGACTCGTCCTCTCGGGCACCCTGGAGCGTCACCCCGGCCTGAAGGTGATCCTGGCCCATGGCGGAGGAGCGCTGCTTTCGGTGTGGGATCGCATCGGCCACTCCTGGGAGGTCCGGCCCGAGGCCAAGGCGGATCTGGGCGAACATCCCGGACAAAGCCTGGCGAGGCTCTATGTCGACTCGGTCGTCCACTCGCCCGAGCTGCTGCGGGCTCTTGTCGCCAAGCTCGGCGCCGGACACGTGCTTCTCGGCAGCGACTGGCCCTTCGACATGGGGCTGCGGGATCCCGTGGGCATGGTCGAGGCCGCGGGCCTCTCCGAGGCCGACACGATGGCGATACTGGCTGGAAACGCCAACACCATCTACGCCATATGAATCGAATCGAAGTTGAGACTAGGCCCGCTGCTGCGGGCAAAATGGAAGGGGTGAGCTGAGATGGCTTCTGGATTGGTGCCCTCCCCGGGCAGGATGGCGGTCGACTTCGAGGAGCGCGTCAACTTCGACCGCCTCCGGGACTACAGGCTTGGTCGCGTGCGCGCCGCGCTCGATGCCTCCGAGCTAGGAGCCCTGCTCTGTTTCGACATCAACAACATCCGCTACACCACCTCGACGCAGATCGGCGAGTGGGCGCGTGACAAGGTGGCCCGCTACTCGCTGATCACTCGAGGCGGCGAGCCGGTCATCTGGGACTTCGGCTCGGCGGCAAAGCACCACCGCCTGTACGCACCCTGGCTGGAGCCTGAGAACTCCCGGGCCGGGATGCTCGGACTGCGCGGGTCGGTCGCTCCCGAGGCGGGCTTCTTCGATCGCGCCGCCCAGGAGATCAAGTCGATGCTGGATGAAGCCGGGGTGGGGAACGCCCCGCTCGGAGTGGATATCGCCGAGATCCCCATGGTCCTGGCGCTGCAGCGGGCCGGCATCGAGGTGCGCGATGCCCAGCAGGTGATGCTGGACGCCAGGGCGATCAAGTCCAACGACGAGATAATGCTCCTCTCCACCTCCGCGGCGATGGTGGACGGCGCCTACCAGCTGATCTCGGAGATATTGAAGCCAGGCGTGCGCGAGAACGAGATCGTCGGCGCCGTCAACGAGTTCCTCTATGGTGCCGGATCCGACGACGTCGAGGCCATCAATGCGGTCTCGGGCGAGCGCTGCAGCCCCCATCCGCACAACTTCTCCGACCGCATCATCCGCCCGGGCGACCAGGCCTTCTTCGACATAATCCAGTCCTACAACGGCTATCGGACCTGCTATTACCGGACCTTCGGGGTGGGGCGTGCCACCACCGCCCAGCGCGACGCATACAAGAAGGCGCGCGAGTGGATCGACGTCGCCATCGATATGGTCAAGCCGGGCCTCACGACGGACGAGATAGCCCGTGCCTGGCCCAAGGCGACCGAGTTCGGCTTCGACAACGAGATGGAGGCCTTCGGCCTGCAGTTCGGGCACGGACTCGGGCTGGCCCTCCACGAGCGGCCGATCATCTCCCGGCTCAACTCGCTCGAGCATCCGGTGCGCCTGGAGGAGGGCATGGTCTTCGCGCTGGAAACCTACTGCCCGGCCTCGGACGGCTACTCTGCGGCCCGCATCGAAGAGGAGATCGTGGTCACGGCGGAGGGTCCGAAGGTGATCACCCTCTTCCCCGCCGAAGAGCTGTTCGTAGCAAACGAGTATTGAAATATCGCGGGCAAGCGATTCCGCCCGGATCTGAAAGGAGCGAATCTTGTCCATGACCTATGCGCCAGGAGAGCCGACCCAGCCCGCAGGGGCTCCGCCGTCGCTGCAGGTGCGCCTGGCCCTCTACCGGAGGATGGTGGAGCTGCGCGTCTTCGAGAAGCGCGTCTACGACGTCTTCCTGCAGGGGCTGGTGAAGGGAACCACCCACCTCTCCTTGGGCGAGGAGGCCATCTCGGCCGCCTACGGGGAGGCCATGCGCAAGGACGACTGGACCTTTGCCACCTACCGGGGCCATGCCCACACGCTCTCGCGCGGGGTTCCGATGGCTCCGATCATGGCCGAGCTGATGGGCCGCCGCGGCGGCCTGATGGCGGGCAAAGGGGGATCCATGCACCTGACCTCCGTGGAGCACGGAATGATGGGATCCTACGCCATCGTCGGAGCGCACCTCCCCATTGCCAACGGAGCGGCCCTCTCGGCCAAGTACCGCAAGAGCGGGCAGGTGGCCGTGTGCTTCTTCGGTGACGGCACCACCAACATCGGGGCCTTCCACGAGGCGCTCAACTTCGCCGCGGTGTGGAAGCTGCCCATCGTCTTCGTCTGTGAGAACAACCTCTACATGGAGTACACCGCCATCTCGGCGGTGACGGCGGTCGAACATCCCGCCGCCGATCGCGCCGGCGCCTACGGGCTCGAGCGCATTCTGGTCGACGGCAACGACGCCGACGTCATGTACGAGACGGCGACCCGGACCTTGGAGCGCGCGCGTTCCGGCGAAGGACCGTCGCTGGTCGAGGCGCTGACCTATCGCCACGCCGGCCACTCGCGGGCCGATCCGGGCAAGTACCGCCCCGACCAAGAGGTTGCGGAGTGGATGCAGAGAGATCCCATCGACATCTATCGTGCCCGGCTGCTCTCCCAGGGCGTCGACGCCTCGGTGCTGGGGCGGATCGACAGCGATGTCGCCGATGCGGTCGCCGTGGCCACCGAGGTGGCAAAGGCCTCCCCGCCGCCCGGTGAGGACCTGATCATGAAAGATCTTTGGAGCGACGGGAGTTCGACATGGCGGAACTGAGCTTGAGAGAGGCCGTTGGCCGTGCCATTGCGCAGGAGATGCGCCGCGATCCCAACGTTGTCTTCATGGGCGAGGATGTGGCCGCGGCGGGCGGCGTCTTCAAGTCCACCGTGGGCCTCCTGGAGGAGTTCGGCCCTGAGCGCGTCATCGACACGCCCATCAGCGAGCAGGCGATCCTGGGGGCCATCATGGGCGCCTCGATGACGGGCCTGCGCCCGATCGCGGAGATCATGTACAGCGACTTCTTCGCCGTCTGCTGGGATCTAGTGGTCAACCAGATGGCAAAGACGCGCTACATGACCAACGGCCAGGTGTCGCTGCCGCTGGTGATGAAGACCGGAAACGGGGGAGGGTTGCGCTTCGGCGCCCAGCACTCCCAGTCGATCGAGAACTGGGCAATGGCCGTGCCGGGCATAAAGGTGGTGATGCCCTCCACCCCGCGCGACTTGATCGGGCTCTTCGCCGCCTCCGTCCGCGACGACGACCCGGTGATCTTTCTCGAGCAGAAAGCCCTCTACGCCAGCAAAGGCGAAGTTGAGGACGGCGAGATAGTGGAGCCGCTCGGCAAGGCGGCCATCCGCCGGCAGGGAGGTGACGCCACCATCGTCACCATCGGCACCATGGTGCCCCGGGCACTGGAGGCCGCCGATCGCCTTCACCAGGAGGAGGGAATCTCCTGCACCGTCATCGACCTGCGCACTCTCATTCCCCTCGACGCCGCATGTGTGCTCGACATGGTCTCGGCCACGGGCCGACTCTTCACTGTCGAGGAGAATCCGCGCGTGCTAGGTTGGGGAGCCGAGATCGCCTCGATCGTCGCCGACGAGATCTTTTACGACCTGGACGGTCCGCTTGTGCGTATCGCCACGCCCTACATCCCCTTGCCGGCGGCCGGCGAACTCGAGGACAAGACGATCCCCTCGGTAGATGCGATCGTCGAGACGATACGGAAACGGATGGGCTGAATGACTACAACCGAGCTGCCCAAGGACCTGGGCCTTGACCTCTATGTCGGCGGTGGCTTCGCGCCTAGCGCCGAAGGCGGAAGGTTCGAGGTCGTGGACCCTGCCACAGGCGGTGCGATCGCCGAGGTCTCCAACGCCACGGTGGCCGACGCCAAGGCGGCAGTCGACGCGGCCTGGGAGGCGCTACCCGGGTGGGCTTCGACTGCACCGCGCCAGCGTGCCGAAGCGCTGCGGCGCGCCTTCGAGATCATGCGCGATCGCGGCGAGGAGATCTCGAGGCTGATGGTCCTCGAGAACGGCAAGGCGCTTCCCGATGCCCGCGCCGAGACGGCGTATGCGGCGGAATTCTTCCGCTGGTACTCCGAGGAGGCCGTGCGCATGAGCGGGGAGATCGTCACCGCCCCTAACGGCGGGAACAACATCCTGGTGCTGAGGCGCCCCATAGGCGTATCGGTGCTGGTGACGCCGTGGAACTTCCCGGCTGCCATGGCCACCCGCAAGATCGGCCCGGCCTTGGCCGCCGGCTGCACCGTGATCCTGAAGCCCGCATCCGACACCCCGCTCACGGCGCTTCTCATGGCCTCGATCCTGGAGGAGGCGGGCGTGCCGGCCGGCGTGGTCAACGTGATTCCCTCCCGGCGCTCCGGCGACGTGGTGGCGGCGATGCTGGCGGATCCCCGGGTGCGGAAGCTTTCCTTCACCGGTTCGACCGAGGTCGGCCGCAGCTTGCTTCACCAGGCGGCCGAGTCGATCGTCAACTCCTCCATGGAGCTTGGTGGGAACGCGCCATTCCTCGTCTTCGACGACGCGGACATGGACGAGGCCATCAAGGGGGCCATGGTTGCCAAGATGCGCAACGCCGGTGAGGCCTGCACCGCAGCCAACCGGTTCTACGTGCACCGCAAGGTTGCTGATGAATTCACCCGGCGGCTTTCGGCTGCGATGGGAGCCCTTCGGGTCGGGCACGGCCTGGCGGAGGGCACCGAAGTCGGTCCGCTGATCAACTTGAACGCCCGCATCAAGGTCGAGGAGCTGATCCAGGGTGCCCTGGATGCAGGCTCCAAGGTTTCATTGGGAGCGCGCCAGATCGGCGGCGCGGGCTACTTCTTCGAGCCGACCGTACTCGCCGACGTGCCGCCGGACGCGGGCATCCTGAAGGAGGAGATCTTCGGCCCGGTGGCCCCGATCGTCGCCTTCGACTCGGACGACGAGGCGATCGCCATGGCCAACGACACCGAGTTCGGCCTGGTCTCCTACGTCTACACCGGGGACATGCGGCGTGGCATGAGAGTTTCCGAAGCTCTGGAGTCCGGCATGGTGGGCCTGAACCGCGGCCTGGTCTCGGATCCGGCCGCGCCTTTCGGCGGCGTCAAGCAGAGCGGCCTGGGCCGTGAAGGTGGCCACGACGGACTGCTCGAATTCACCGAGAGCAAGTACATAGCAACCAGCTGGTAGGCACAGTAGCCAAGCCACGGTTCGTGAGGGCCGGCCCGGTGCGAATCGATCGCACAAGGGCCGGCCCTCGTGCGCCGATGCCGAAGGATCCCGGGCGGCAATGCTGGTCGGCCCTGTCGGAAACTTTTAGGTGATTGCACTCACATGTAATTACATGCTAAAGTTTTCGAGTTGCATCTCGATATTCCCCAGCTCACGCTGAGTGATATCGAATAAGGGCACGGCCGTAGTCGACGGCCGCCATGAGTTTTTGAAGTGTTCGCGCGGCCGGGGGTCGCGCAAGGGACAGTTCGCTTGGTTCGGCGCTTTAGGGTCGCGCCGTCCTGACGTGGGATCGCGATAATGAATAGTGGCTCCGCCCATTCGCTCAAGGGCGAGGTTGTCGACCTCGCTCCGGATATTTATCGGCAGCGCCTTGTGATCGAGGGCGTGCCCGCTGCGCCGATAAACGACGCCCAGATCGTCAAGTACCTGCGTGATTTGGGCACTGTATGTGGCATGAAGGTTCTCACCGATCCGGTGACCCACCTCTCCGAGACCTACGGGTGGGCCGGCTGGGTGCACTGGGAGACTTCCGGCGCACATTTCTACGCCTGGGACACCCCACGCCTCTTCTTCAGCGTGGACGTGTACACCTGCAAACCCTTCGATGCGGCGGTAGCGGCCGAGTTCACGCGCAAGGCGCTCGGCGCATCCGTGATCACCTACCGGGAGTTCTGATGGCGTTGGGGATGGCCAATGCCGAGAGGGAGAAGGCCCGCCTGCGAGAGATCGCCGCGGAGGTGATTCCCGCCAGCGCGGCAACCCCCTTGGGTCTCTACGCGTTCAGGGCGGATGACCTCGGTGCCGAGCTGGCCCGCTCCATCGAAGGCGAGGTCTTCCTCGAGACCTTCGGAAACACTCCGGAGATGCTCAGGGAAGAATACCTTCCCTATGAGGGGCGCACCTTCTATCTCTGCGTGGTCGACCATGTGCGGCGCCTTCCGGTGGGGGCCATGCGGGTCATAGTTCCTAGACACGATTGCACAGGATCCAAGACGCTCGACGACATCCGTACCCACTGGGGCGTTCCTCGCGAGGAGCTCACCATCAGGAGCGGGGAGCCTTTCGACTGCCGCTCGACATGGGATATAGCAACTCTGGCCGTCTCCCGCGAATATCAGGGCCGGGCAACCGCCGGCCTGGTCGCGGTGGGCCTCTACTCGAGCTACGTCCGCACCTCGATTCTTTGCCAGGTGGACTACGTGGTTGCGATTCTGGATGCGAGGATGTTCAGGTTCGGGAACTGGGAGTTCAAGGGCACCTGGTCCGTTTTCGATCGGGTGGACGGGGCGCCGTATCTGGGATCGCCGAGTTCATTCCCGGTGTGGTGTCAGCTGAGCGATTGGGGGGGACGGCTCGCCGAAGCCGATCCGATCCTTCACGGGATTGTGTTTCGGGGCCGCGGCATGGATCCTGTTCTGGCATTTGCCCCGATAGACAAGATTGGCGAACTCGCCCGGCGGCTCCAGGAGAAGGAGGAGCTTCCGGAGTACATCGACCTGCGGTCGGCGAGACCCGAGCCGCGCCCTGCCTACTTGGAGATTACGCGCGTCAGCCCGTGACGCCTGCTCTGCAGCCGCCGAATGGTGGGGATGAAATCATCTGCCGGCACCGGCCGGGAGAGGAAGTAGCCCTGTAGCGAGTCGCAGCCAAGCACCCGCAGCCGGCGAGCCTGGTCAGGGGTCTCGACGCCCTCCGCCGTGGTCGATATGCGCAGAGATCGAGCCATGGCCACGATGGCGGAGATCAGGGTTGCGTCCGCCGAGTCCGGCTTGACCATCGAGTCGACGAAGGACTTGTCCACCTTCAGCTTGTCCACGGGGAATTTCGTCAAGTAGGCGAGCGACGAGTAGCCGGAGCCGAAGTCGTCGATCGCCAGCCGGAGGTTGTGGTCTTTCAAGGTGTGCAGAATCTCCGCCGAGGTAAGCGGATTTTCCATGACCATTGACTCGGTCAGCTCGATGCAGATCCGGTTCCCGTTCACGCCGTTGGCATCAAGGATCTCTTGGATCCGGTCGGCCAAGTGCTCGTCCACCAGCTGGGCCGCCGACAGGTTTACCGCCAGGTAGAAGTCGGGCCCGATCTCCGGGAGCTTCTGGAGCTCGGCCATCTTCGCGATGGCTGTCTTGATGACCCAGTCGCCGATGCCGAGGATCAGGCCGGATTCCTCCGCCAGCGGTATGAAGGTTGAGGGTGGAATGAGCCCAAGCGTTGGGTGTTGCCAGCGCACTAGAGCCTCCGCGCCTTCGACCACAAAGGTGTCGGAAGTAACGATCGGCTGACAGACCAGGAACAATTCGTCCCGCTCGATGGCATTGCGCAGGTCGTACTTCATCTCCAGGTACTTGGCCACCTCGGCCTGCATGGAGGTGTCGAAGATGACCACCGTGTCCCGGCCGGCGTTCTTGGCCTGGTACATGGCGGTGTCCGCGTTTCGCAGAAGCTCCTCGGCGTCCTGCAGCTTTTCGGGGTCGGTCATGGCCAAACCGATGCTGCCCGTGATGAAGAGGCGGTTTTCGTCGAGGTGGAATGGTTCGTGCAGGCAGTCACGGAGGCCGCCGGCGATCTGGTACGCCAGATCCACATCGTCGATGTCCTGGAGGACCACCAGGAACTCGTCGCCCCCGAGGCGAGCCACGATGTCTTGGCGCCTGACGTTGGCACGCAACCGGTCCGCGACATCCATCAGCAATCGGTCGCCGTAGTTGTGGCCGAACGAGTCGTTGATCATCTTGAACTGATCAAGGTCGATGAAGACCAATGCAAGGGTCGCATGCGTTGCCGATGCCTGGACCAAGAGGCGGGAGAGGCGCTCCTCGAGCAGCCGCCGATTGGGAAGGCCGGTGAGCGCATCGTGCGCGGCGGCGTAGGCGAGATCCATCTCGGAGCGTTTCGAGCTCTTGATGGCGCGCAGAACCCGCGAGGTGGCGACCCCGACCAGCCCGAGTTCCACACAAAACACCAGGACCCGGTCGAGAATCGAGGCGTTGCGCTCTCCGAAGATCATGAAGGCCGGGATGGAGAGGGCCAGCGCTATCAAGCCGCTTTGTATTCGTGAGTAGCTCTTCGAACTCGTGTCCCGCGTGGAGGAGAGCACGGCCATGGAGGGGTCGAGGGCGCAGGCGCCGGCAAAGATGTACGCCGCGCTGTAGGGAAGCCCCAGTACGACGGTCGAGAAGTGCGCTACTCGCGCATCCGCGAGCATGTAGATAAGGTCGCCGGCGAACATGGAGACGAAGGCCGCCAGCAAGAGCCAGTAAGCGGAGGCCTTTCTTGCATCCGAGACGAACGCCAGCCTGATCAGGACGACCACCAGGAAGGCTGACATGCTGGGGTAGCTGGAAAGGATGATGCGGATGTGCATCGGCGCCGATAGTTGAGCCAGGTGGGGGCCGATCAGATAGACGGAGGAGAACACCATCACCGACAGCGCCACCATCAGCCCGTCTAGGACCGCGTCCAGGTTGTCGATCCTCCCCTCGCGCTCATGACGCTTGGTGAAGCCGAGCATTCCGATCGCGAGCAGGGGATACCCGGGCATGGTGATCATGTCAGGAAGGAGCGCACGCGTGTTGGTCACATTGGCCAACGTGTGCATTTCCTCTTGAAATACGCCGCCCACCAGGAAAAGCAAGAGTGAGAAGCAGACGACCCACCAGTTCCAGCTGG
The DNA here is from genome assembly GCA_021818355.1 of Actinomycetes bacterium. Taxonomy (GTDB): domain Bacteria; phylum Actinomycetota; class Acidimicrobiia; order Acidimicrobiales; family Acidimicrobiaceae; genus Acidithrix. The sequence goes on from JAKAEN010000021.1 coordinate 19,333, forward strand.
GAGTCGGCTTGTAGCGAAGCACCGCGTAGGCAATCGCGCCAATGGCGAAGACACCGTTGATGAGCATCCAACTGCTCTGGAGGGGTCCGAGGAGGTTCAGGGAGAAGGCCAGGAGTAGCAGGAGACCGACGATAAGGAAGGCTACTGAAGCCCCCCTCCGTTTCCTAAGCGGCACTCTTGCAATGGTCATGACCGGCGCCCCATAGGTTTTCGCGTTCGGACCCCTCAGATATCGGCAGGACCGGGGCCCGACTTTATGACCTCACCTGCGAAGGGCCGGGCGGAGGCAGGTTCGCCACGAGGGTAAGGCCGCCGCGTGCTCCGAGCCAACGAGATTCGTCGAGGCGGCCATCGCGCCTACGCGGAGGCAAGTTTCCATGCCTTTGGGGACCTCGCGGCTTCCGGAAAACGGTCCGCAGGCCAAGGGGCAATTTGGCCGAACCATGTCGCCGATGAAGACGTGTCATGCTGTTCCCGGTCCATTATCAGACGACCATTGCCGTCATCGAGCCGAGCCCGACAGCCGAGAGCCCACATGAGCTTCTTGGCCGGCGCTGATGGATGAGCTGCCGGAGCGCACGCGATGGAATTTGTTATGTGTCCAGGTCGTTGGGTATAAGGATGCCTGGGTGGGCCGCGGCATTCCGCGGAGGCGGATCGGCTCGAGTGGAGGTTTGCAACGTTTGACTGATTCGCATCGCGCGCACCCGGGAAAGCTGGCGGTCTACCTCATCGCCAGCGCCCAGCTGATGATCGTGCTCGA
>JAKAEN010000022.1 GCA_021818355.1 Actinomycetes bacterium
CGCCGGAAGGGTGAGCCATGCGATGGCGACCTGCGCGCAACCAGCGGATCCAAGGTGTAGAGCTTCCTCGCACGCCTTCGAGGAAGCTCAATTCTCGCTCGGAATTCTTTAGTTGCGTTTGAATACCTTTACCGTGAGTGGCGGCTCCGGTCTAGACTCCTTCGGGATGGCAGACGAGAAGGTGGGCCGCCGCGAGGCCAAAAAGCAGTACACCCATCAGGCGATCGTCCAATCGGCCAAAGCGCTCTTCAACACGAACGGGTTCTCGGCCACCACTATCGCCCAGATAGCCGACGCAGCCAACGTCTCCGAACGGACCTTCTTCCGCTATTTCGCGTCCAAGGAAGACCTGCTGCTGGAAGACACCGTCAATCTCTTCGCCGCGGTGGAAGAAGAGATGGTGAAGCGGCCTGTGGCGGAGTGGCCGCCCAGGTCCCTGCAACTTGCGGCGCAGCCGGTCCTGGCCCAGCGCATTGGCGCCGGGGAGGGAGTCCCCCTCCTGGCTCCGGCGCGCAGTGAGATGCGCCACAAGGTGGCAGCCGGGCTGGTGCGGGCGTTCATGGACTGGGAGGACCGCCTCACCGCCGTAGTCGCCAACCGCCTGGAGGAACTGGGGGACGACCCGGCCACCGACCAGAACCGGGTCTATGCCAAGGTCGTAGCCAAGACTTCCATCGGGGCTCTGCGCTCGGCCGTGCAACTGCTGGACGACATGAGGGCGGAGCAGCCCGTCGACCTCGCCACAGGCGCGCGGATCTTCGCCGAGTGCTTCGCGGTGCTATCCGGGTGCTGCCAGCACGACCTCTTCAAGGAAGACGGTTTGGAGGAGAGCCAGGGCAGCCGTCCCTGACTCAGCTCGCCGGCCTCCGGTGGCGGCGTAACAAGTCCCAGCCGGAACCGAACCGGCTGAATCTCTAGCCACCCGCAAGCCCTTGCCCTGGGCATAGGCTCTTCCTTTCCGGGTGCGCCGGGTAATCGATAGCGCTACCAGGGCAACCACGGGCCGCCAGGCCCAGGAGCGGGGCGGGCCGCCGACCCGAACCAATTCCCGGTCGCCCAAATCGCCAGGCGGAGCAGTGCCAAACCCCGGGGACGGTGCATCAGGCCGGCTTGACCCTCGACTCACCAGGCTGCAGAATCTTGGCGGGCAAAACAGAAGGATTGCGACCGTGCCGGGACGGGGAATCGAAGGCCTGGTTGTGGTGCTGGTGGTCATGCTCGGCTCCATCGTCATGCAGGCCCTGCGCAGCAAGAACGTCGAGTACGAATGCCAGGAGTGCAGCGCGCACTTCAGCCCCTCGCCCTTGCTGCTGGCACTCACCCCGCACCGCATGGGTCAGAAGCTCCTCACCTGCCCGCAGTGCGGCACCCGGACGTGGGCCACACCGGTCCCGAGGGACGGGGCCTAAGACTTTGCCGACGCTCCGCCGGCCCCTTGGGGACCGGTCCATGAATCACGCGGCCGAGGTCCTGGCGTCGGCCGCCCGCCGCAGCCACACGGCGACCGCGCCGGTCAGAACGGCGGTACCGAGAGCGATGGCCAGCGTCGCCGCCTGGTCATAGGTCGGCAGGTCCAAGGCATAGAACCTGCGCAGTGCGGGGAAGGGGAAAAGGAGCACGAATCCGGCGGCCATCGCTGCGATCAGCACTCCCTTCCACCATGTGAAGGGAGAGGAGGCGGCCGCCAGAACCGCCAGTCCTCCGGCCAGTAGGACAAGCACCACCGCAGTCCGGCTCACGGCCTCCGAGTCCCCGTTTGCGTGGGCGAGCAAGTAGGCGGTCGCACCACCCACCGCCTCGATGGCACCGACCGGAATGGCGAAGCGAAGAACCCTTGGCACCAGTCCGGGCAGGTAACGCCGGGTGTTGGGGGCAAGAGCCAGGAAGAAGGATGGGGTTCCGATCGTCAGGGCGTCGATGACAGTCAGGTGGCGGGGCAGGAGAGGGTAGCCGAGCAGGGTCACGCCGGCGAAGATGGCGAGCAAGGCCGCCCAGACCGTCTTGGCCAGGAAGAGATTGGCCACCCTTTCGATGTTGCCGGCAACACGCCGCCCCTCCGCGACCACCCCAGGCAGCGTCGAGAAGTCCCCGTCCAGCAAAACGAGCTGTGCCACCGCTTTGGTGGCCGCGGTGCCCGACCCCATGGCCACCCCGATGTCGGCGAGTTTCAAGGCGAGCGCGTCGTTCACGCCGTCTCCCGTCATCGCCACCACGTGGCCCCGCGAGCGGAGCGCTCGCACCATGGCCTGCTTTTGGTGGGGAGTCACCCTGCCGAACACCGACTCCCGCTCGAGAAGATCGGCCAGCTCGGACTCCGTGGAAGGCAGCGTCCGGGCGTCCACCGCCTTGCCGCCCGCGGGCATGGCGCCGGCGCGCGCTGCCAGGGCGCCGACAGTTGCCGGGCTGTCGCCCGAAATCACCTTGATCGCCACCCCCTGGCGGGCGAAGTACTGCAAGGAGGCGGCCGCCTCGGGTCGCAACCGCTCGCCGAAGACCAGGAGCGCCGAGACGCTCCCCGAGGGCGGCTCCTTGCCATCGGGGGTTGCGTCCGCTTTGACAAGAGCGAGGACCCGCCGTCCCGACCCTGCGATCTCCTCCGCACGGGCGAGCGGGCCGACATCCCGCCTGGCAATGATCTCCGGAGCACCCAGCACCCAGGTTCCGTGGCCCGCGAAGGTGGCCGAGCTCCACTTGGTTGCGGAGCTGAAAGGCACCGAAGCGGTGCGGACCCAGCCGGGATCGCCGGGGAAGGCCGTAGCGAGTGCGGCGAGTGTGGCGTTCGGTGACTCCTCCGCGGCCAGAGCGGCCAGCGCGGCGGCGAGCTCCTCCTCTGCGGCAAAGGGAACCATCTCCTCGAAGGCGATCCTTCCATCCGTCAGAGTTCCTGTCTTGTCGAAACACACGACGTCGACCCTGGCCAAACCCTCGACCGCAGCCAGTTCCTGCACCAGCACGCGCCGCTGGGCAAGCTTTACCGCACCCACACCGAAGGCGATCGAGGTCAGTAGCACAAGCCCTTGGGGGACCATTCCGACCAAGGCGGCGACGATGCCAGCCACAGCTGACCGCAGCGGACCCCCCGCCCGGAGCGCTCCGGCCAGCAGCAGGGCGGCGGCCGGGAAAAGGGCCCAGGTCACGTAGCGCAGGATCCTGTTTATCCCGTTCATCAGCTCGGATGGAGTGGTGGCAAAGGCCCGGGCTTCGCGTGAGAGTGTGCGGGCATAGGCCTGTGCCCCCACCGCTGTCACCTGGTACCGGCCCGTGCCCGCCGCGACGAAGCTACCGGAGAGGACCGGGGCCGATGCTGCTCGGGGAACCGGCTCGGATTCGCCGGTAAGCAGCGATTCATCCATCTCCAGCCCTTCGGCGGCCCTGACGATGCCATCGGCGACTATCTGCTCGCCAGGGGCCATCAGCACCAGGTCGTCCAAGACGACCTGCTCGAGGTGGATCTCGGCCACGGCGCCGTCACGCACCACGCGCACGTGCGGAGCGGACAGCAGCGCCAGCCGGTCGAGAGTTCTCTTGGTTCGCTCCTCCTGCAGGATCCCTATACCGGAATTGAAGACCATTACCAGGCCGAAGAGGGCGTCCTGGATCGCACCCGTGAAGAGGATCGCCACCAGCAGCGTCCCCAGGATGAGGTTGAACCTGGTCAGGATGTTGGAGCGCATAATCTCCGCGGTCGACTTGGAGGTCGCCTCAGAGGCGGAATTGTCGAGTCCCGACGCCACCCGCTCGGACACTTCGGCTGCGGTCAGCCCGCGAGGTGATACGGGTGGGCGATCGGGTACCAGCGGGCCGTTGGATGCGCCGGGCGCCTGCTGAGCGCTGGGCTCATGTGCATCACTCAAGCGGACCCCCGATCGAATGGCATGCTCTGCAACTCCGAAACGCGCTCTCCGAGAGGGAGGCTAGCGCCACCGGCTCAAAGGCCGCTGCCCGGAGGCCATTACGGGAGTCTCGCAACAGCTCGGTCCCAATTAAGCCCGGTTGGCAACGGACTTCCGGGGGAGCCGGCGCGGTCAGGAAGCCTGGCCCACCAGAATGACCTCGGCCGCCGCCGCCGCGTTCAGCACCACCTCGGGGCGATGGTCAAGGTGCGCCGCGGACATTGCACCTCCGTAGAGCGCCATGATCGAATCGAGCATGCCCGGAGCATCCGCCATTGGGCCAAGCGCGCGGGAGAAGACTTTCCTCAAACGATCCCTGTGCAGAGCAATCTGAGTGGATACCGGGCCGGGACCGGGAAATTCGGCTGCCGCGTTGATGAAAGGGCAGCCACGATAGTCCGGATCGAGGCTGTGCTCATGGAGCATCTCGAAGAGCGCGTGCACGGCTGGCGTGCCGGGTCGGGTCCGGTCGATACGGCCGGTCGCCTCCTCCACCCAGTCGCTGCTCTCCCGCCCGAGGTAAGCCGCAACGAGTTCGGCCTTGCTCGGGAAGTGGGCATAGAGAGTCGCCTTGGCAACCGACGCCTCGGCGATCACGCGGTCGATGCCCACCGCGTGGATCCCTTCACTGTAGAAGAGGCGCGCGGCTACGTTCAGCAGGCGTTCCTGCGGTGAATGCACTGGATCGGACACCGTTTCAAGTCTAACTGATATGCTCGGATCCGAGAGACAGACAGGTCTGTCTAGTCGGCCCTAGAGCAAGGAAGAGAACATGTCAGCAGAATTGGCCCAAGCTCTCCACGAACGCAGAGAAGCCAGCCGGGCGCGCATTCCCGAGCAGACACTCGCGATCATGGACGCCGCCACCGCCGAGCTCGAGGCCTCGGGCCTCGCCGAACAGAGCCTTTCGGTAGGTGCGCCGGCACCTGATTTCAGCCTCCCGAACGCGACCGGGGACCAGGTGACGCTCTCCAAGTTGCTGGCTCAGGGTCCGGTGGTGCTGGCCTTCTATCGGGGCGGGTGGTGCCCATACTGCTCCATCGAACTCCGCGCTCTCCAGTCACGCATCTCCGAGATTTCGGCGGCCGGCGCGACGCTGGTCGCGATATCGCCCCAGACTCCGGACAACTCCCTTTCCACCGCCGAGATGCTGGAGCTCGCATTCCCGGTCCTTTCGGACGTGGGCAATCAGGTTGCCCGCGACTATGGACTGGTGTTCTCGCTGCCGGAGGACTTGAGGGGCGTGTACGCCGGATGGGGACTGGACATCGCTACCGCGAACGGCGACGAGAGTTTTGAGCTTCCGCTGCCGGCAACCTTCGTGATCGGCGCGGACGGCATCGTGGCCTGGAAATTCGCCGACGCAGACTACACCAAGCGGGCCGAGCCTGATGAGGTGATCGCCGCCCTGGCCGCTCTATAGGCGGTGCAGCGCGCCAACCAGCGTGCCCGGAGGGGACGTAGGCTTGGCGCAATGCTGGACCGGCAAGGCTTCGCCTTCGTCAGAGCCTTGCCGGTTTCCTGTCTCCAAGGTGCCCGGCCAGACCAAGACCCACCCAAGCGTTCGTTCAGGAACGAGCCGGACGCGACGCCCTCCGCTCGGCCTCCTCTTTCACCGCCGCCACCGAGTCGCGCACTTTGCGGTTCCAATGACGCGCAACGGCCCGCGCCCAGGCGGCGCCCGCCGGCCCGAGGTCGGCCTCCAACCAGCCGGAGTAATGGAAGCGCGTCCGCCCTCCCTCGTCGAACAGCTCGAAGATCTCCTCCCCATGTGGAACCGGACCCCGCAGTAGCCGGAAGTGCAACCTCTCCGGGCGCTCGAAGCGGACCGTTTCCAGCGTGGTGGTGACGATTCCAAAGGTTGCCGGCGTATAGTGCTCGGCCAGCACCATGTCCGAGCCGCGCTCCAGCACCTTCAGCTTGTCGGCCATGGCGTGCGGCGTCCTCAGGAGGTACGGGGAGGCGATGACTTCGAAGACCGTCTCTCGGGGAGCGGCGATGGTCGTCTCGAACTCCTCCAAATCCACCTTCCTGCGTCCGACTCTTACGTCGGCAACGAGTGATCCGCGTACGACGAGGTAGTATCCGCCGGCGAGAGCGGCGAACAGCGGTGTGGCTCCGAGCACTTTGCGCATGCGGCGATACTAACCACGCCCGCTCCGCTACCTGATTCGCGCACCTCCCGCCAAGCCCGCCGTCCTGGGCGTCATCCGATGCCCCCGCCGGCGCCGAATTCACCAATGTGCGGCGCGGATGGAATGGGCCCCGGGTTCGGGGGTTTCCATGCTGATACCCGGCATCGGATGAGGATGCCGGCGGGAGGTGTGATGAGCAGGTCGGCCGGGTACATCGACGATTTGGCCCAGAGGGTGGAAGCCGCCACCATGCCCCGGCCCGGGGAGGGCCTGGCAAGAGGGCAGCTCAAATTCCTGCGCACCGTCGCCTTGTCGGTGGGCATCCAGGGCCCGGTCGCCGGAGTCATCGTCGGACCCGCCATCCTGGCGAGCATCGTGGGCGGATCGGGGGCGCTCGCCTACCTGCTCGGGCTGGTCGCGATGGCATTCGTGGTCTACGCCTTCGTGATCTTCTCACGTTCCTTCAACTCGGCGGGCTCGGTGTACGCGTTCAACGGAGCGGCACTCGGGGCGCGGTACGGCTTCGTCTCGGCGTGGATACTGCTGCTCGTCTACGTCTCCTTCGCAGGCGCCGTCTACGCCTCGACCGCGGACATCGCCCAGACCTTGCTCGCATCGCTCGGCATCCACCTCTGGTGGGTTTGGATCGCCGCGGCTGGATTCGCGCTGACCATGCTCTTCGCCCACCGCTCCATCCGCCTCTCGACCATGGTCATCTTCGCCTGCGAGGGAATCGCCGTGGCCCTGCTCACGATCGTGGGAGTGGTAATACTTGCCAAGGGCGGGTACCATCACCACGCCCTTTCGGCGGCGCCGTTCAAGACCCACGGGATCCCACTCGGAATTCTCGGGCTCGGGGTGGTGAACGCCTTCGGCGCCTTCAGCGGCTTCGAGGGTGCCGCCACCCTTGGAGAGGAGTCCAGGCGCAGCCGCCGAACCATCCCTGCGGCCATTGCCTGGTCACTGGTCGGAGCTTCCGCCGTCTACATCGTTTTCACCTGGATCGCGGACAACGCCTACCCGAGCGCCGCGGCTCTGGCCGCGGCCCCGGCTCCCTTCGTCCATCTCGCCGACGTCTACGTGGGAGGGGCGATGGGACTTGCAGTGAACGCGGCCGGGGTCATCAGCGCCTTTGGCGCCCAGCTCGCCTGCATCAACGCGGCCAACCGCATCCTGTACGCGATGGGAAGGGACCTCGGGGCCCATCCGGGTTCGAGGCTTGCCTTTGTGACCCGCACCCACCGGCGCCACCGCTCGCCGAGCGGCGCCCTCGCGCTGACAGGCGTGACCAGCGCGGCGGCTCTCGGGGCCTTCAGCTTCGAGTCGACCGCCGTGCGGGCGCTCACCATCGTCGTCGAGTTCGGCGCCTACCTGATTATCGTGGCCTACCTCATGACGGTGATCTCCGCCATTGCCTGGGTCTGGCGCCACCAGCGCAAGTGGAGCGAGCTCGCGGTGCTCGGGATCGGAGTCGCAGTGCTCGTTTACGTCCTGTACGACACCTTCGTCCCCTTTCCGGCGGCGCCGTTCGGATGGATCCTCCTGGCGGCCGCAGGGGCCGCGATGGCCGGAGCGGCAATATCCGCCCTTCCCGGCGTGCGGGGCCGCCTTGCCGCCTCCACTTTGCTCATCGCAGTGCGCGCGCCGGCACGGAGCTGACCGGACAACCGTGTGCAAGGGAAAAGGCATGATTGGATCTATTCAATTCTTTTAGTCATGCTAAATTAGGAGCGATGACAACCGCCGCCACCGCCGAAGGCTCTTCCCGTGACACTTTCATCGGAGCCTTGCGCTCCGCCGGGCTGCGCACGACGGGCCCGCGGCTGGCAACCCTGGGTGCGCTGCAGCTGCGCCCGCACGCCGACACCGACACCGTCATAAGGCACGTGCGCGCCGAGCTGGGCGCAGTCTCCGCCCAGGCGGTCTACAACGTGCTGGCGACGCTGGTGCAGGCCGAGCTGGTGCGGCGCATAGAGCCCGCCGGAAGCTCCGCCTTGTACGAGCTGCGCGTTGGAGACAACCACCACCACATCGTCTGCCGACTGTGCGGAGCGGTTGCCGACGTCGATTGCGCCGTAGGCTACCGGCCCTGCCTAACGCCCTCGGAGACCCACGGATACGTTCTGGACGAGGCGGAGGTCACCTATTGGGGATTCTGCCCGTCATGCCGGCGCAAGGATGGCGGGGTACCGGGCGAGTTGACCGACAAACAGGAAGACAACTGAGGAGGGAAAGATGACTGACAGGATGCCCACCACCGACGAGATCGGCGGGCTGCCCGCGCGCACCAACCGGGACTGGTGGCCCAACCGCCTGAATGTCGAGGCGCTGCACCGCAACTGCCCGAGGACGAACCCGCTGGGCGAGTCCTTCGACTACGCCAAGGAATTCAGGACGGTCGACGTCGATGCGCTTCGCCGGGACGTCGTCGAAGTGCTGACCAACTCCCAGGAATGGTGGCCCGCGGACTACGGCAACTACGGCCCGCTCTTCATCCGCATGACCTGGCACGCGGCGGGCACCTATCGCATCACCGACGGCAGAGGCGGAGGAGGCAGTGGAGCGCAGCGCTTCGCCCCGCTCAACAGCTGGCCCGACAATGCCAACCTGGACAAGGCGCGCCGGCTGCTCTGGCCGGTAAAGCAGAAGTACGGGCGCAGGATCTCCTGGGCGGACCTGATCATCTTCGCCGGCAACGTCGCCCTCGAGGCGATGGGCTTCAAGACCTTCGGCTTCGGCTTCGGCCGCCAGGACATCTGGGAGCCGGATGACACCAACTGGGGCGCCGAGGAAGCGTGGCTGGGGGACGAGCGCCACGGTGGTCACGGTGAGTTGGAAGGCCCCTTCGGCGCCGACCACATGGGCCTCATCTACGTCAACCCCGAGGGTCCGGGGGGCAACCCCGATCCCCTGCTGGCAGCCGGCTACATCAGGCAGTCTTTCGCACGCATGGCCATGAACGACGAGGAGACGGCGGCACTGATAATTGGTGGGCATACCTTCGGAAAGACCCACGGTGCGGTGAGTGCGAGTTACATCGGCCCCGAGCCCGAGGGCGCGCCCCTCGAAGAGCAGGGCCTGGGCTGGCACAACAGCCATGGCAGCGGGCACGGGGTGGATACCTGGACCAGCGGCCTGGAAGGCGCATGGACGGCGACCCCCACCGCATGGGACAACAGCTTCCTCGACAACTTGTTCAATTACGACTGGGAGCTCACCACCAGCCCCGCGGGAGCAAAGCAGTGGACGCCCAAGAACCCCGAGGCGCAGGGGACAGTGCCGGACGCGCACGATCCCGCCAGGCGTCACGCGCCCGTGATGCTCACCACCGACCTGGCTCTGAAAGTGGACCCCGTATACGGGCCGATAGCCAAGAGGTTCCACGAGCATCCCGAGGAGCTTGCCGACGCCTTCGCGCGGGCCTGGTACAAGCTCCTCCATCGCGACATGGGGCCGGTCACACGATATCTGGGTCCGTGGGTTCCAGAAGTCCAGATCTGGCAGGATCCGCTGCCGCAGGTCGATCACCCGCTCATCGACGACCATGACATCGGCACCCTTAAGGCCCGGCTGCTCGCGTCGGGACTTTCGGTGGCACAGCTGGCTTCGACGGCGTGGGCATCGGCCGCCACGTTCCGGGGCACCGACAAGCGAGGCGGTGCCAACGGCGCCAGGATTCGGCTGGCACCACAGAAGGACTGGGAGGTAAACCGCCCTGCGGAGCTTGCCGAGGTGCTCCGATCGCTGGAGGAGATCCAGGCGGAGTTCAACGGCTCGGCGCCGGGGGGCAAGAAGGTCTCCCTGGCGGACCTGATCGTGCTGGGAGGATGCGCCGCCGTGGAGCAGGCCGCCAAGGAAGCCGGCTTCGACCTGTCGGTCCCATTCACTCCTGGTCGCACCGACGCAACTGCGGAGCAGACCGACGAGGAGTCCTTCGCCGTCCTCGAACCGGTATTCGACGGCTTCCGGAACTATCTACGTGCCGGCGAGAAGCGGCCCCCCGAGCAGCTGCTGGTCGAGCGGGCCAGTCTCTTGAACCTCACCGCCCCCGAGATGACCGTCCTGGTAGGGGGAATGCGGGCCCTGGGAGCCAACCATGCCTCCAGCGGCCACGGAGTCCTCACCGAGCATCCCGGGCGATTGACCAACGACTTCTTCGTGAATCTGCTGGGCATGGGAACCCACTGGAAGGCTTCCGCAGCCGAGGAGAACGTCTACGAAGGCCGCGACACGTCGACGGGCCACGTCAAGTGGACCGCAACCGCTGTTGATCTCGTCTTCGGCTCCAACGCCCAGCTGCGGGCGATCTCCGAGGTCTACGCGGCCGAGGACGGCAAGGAGAAGTTCGTCCGCGACTTCGCCGCCGCCTGGGTGAAGGTCATGAACCTGGATCGCTTCGATCTCGCTTAGCGGATCACACCTCGCGGGCCTGCCGATGACCGGCCGGCCCGCGTAGGCCATGATGCCGTGCGCCGGCAACAACCGAATAGTGGCTCATCGTCGCAGCTCGGCCGGATTGGCCGGCGTTTGCGCCGCACTCTGCCGCAGATACGGCCACGGGACCGCCCGAAGAAGTGAGACGCCGATCAGCACCCGCTGCAGCGCCGTCACCGCGACCAGGGCGGCAAAGGCCCATGTGAGCTGAGTCGCCAGCGAGGGGACCAGGCAAATGAGCGAATACGCCACGATGGTCTCCCCGCCTTCGGCCAGGCCGCCCACGAAGCGGAGCGACCTGCCGTCGGCCAGGCCGGCAGCGCGCCTGCGCTCGAGCAGCGACGAAAGCGCCAGGAAAGCGGTCCCGGAGACGTAATAGGCAAGGAATAGCGCCAACGCAGCCATTCTGGCGGCGGGCATCGCCACTGCCAAGGCCACCACGAAGCCGCCGTAGATACTGAAGTCGGCGACGATGTCGAGAAAGCCGCCGCTGTCGGTGCAGCCCGAAGCCCTGGCCACCGGGCCGTCCAGGCCGTCCAGGATCCTGTTTCCAAGCCAGAGGGCGAGCCCCGCCGTCCAGGCGCCCTCGGCAACCGAGACGCAGGCGGCCACGCCCATCAGCCAGCCCGCTCCGGTGAGGACGAGCGGCCTGACTCCGGCCGCGGCCAGGCGTTTGCCCGTCGCTTCAAGGGGCGGGGCCAGCAGCTTGCGAGCAGGCGCGTCGAACATCTCCTATGCCGTCTCCGCCGGGGCGGCCTTACGCCGTGGCAGTGGCAGGAGCTCCGCCAGGAGCCGGTTCTCCTCCGGATCCAGCACCCCGTGCTGGACGCAGGCGGGAACCACCTTCCCGCTCTCCGGATGGGCCATGGCGTAGGAGCAGGCCATAAGCCGCTCCTGGACCTCTCGGAGGCGTGGATCCCGGAGCCGCTCTCCGCGCTCGAGGGCCTCCCAGGCGGGCTTGACATCATCGGCGTGCATGAAGCGGTGCATGACGAAGGTGGTCGGGTAGACCCCGCCCCGCAGGATCGCCACCGGGCCTCCTACCCTGCGCACGGTGCGCGCCAGCCAGCCGAGCGCCGTTCCCACCAGGTGCGGGCGTGCCAGGGCCAGGCGCACCAGGCGAGGCAGCAGCAGGTGCAAGGGGGCGTTTAAGTGAACTCCCCCCAACTCTTCGAGGTAGGCGTCTCGGGCGGCCAAGTCGCGAGGGTCATTCTCGTCCAGCACGCTGTGCCACCTGTCGCCCACGTAGAAACCCCAAGCCGTGCGGTTGCAGCGGGTGTCCCCCACCTCGAAGAGGTGGTAAGGGAGCCTGCTGCCCGCACCCTCCTCGATGAGCGCCCAGACCGCGTCGGGGTCCAGCGATCGGTAGTTCTCCTTCCACCTGCGCTCGTCCCCGACGTGAGCGGCAGGCTGGAAGGAGAACATACCGAAACCGGCGCGCCGGTTGCGCGCGATAACCCCGGGGATCTGGCCCACGTTGGCCGGTGTGACCGTCATGTTGTGGGCAAGGAAGAAGCCGATTCCGTGCTCCTTGCGCAGCCGACGGAACATCTCTGCGAAGCGGTGGCGATACGGGTCCAGCTGCACCTCGGTCTCGGCCCGGCGCAGCCCTCGCCGGCCGATCATGGTGGTGTCGAAATGCCCTGCGAAGGAGAGCCTGTCGAAGCGCGGCCTGCCATCAGGACCGAGCGCCAGCCGCTCGAGGTATTGGTAGTCGAAGTCCCCGTGGGTGAAGCTCATAGGTTCACGGCCGGCCTCGCGCATGGCCGCGATCGCCTCGGCGTGATCGTCAGGCTCGAGAAGACTGGCCTCCCCGCCGATGAGCTGGGCGTGCGCAAAGGGTGCCCTCAATGATCGGAGCATCCGCATCTGGGAGCGGACCTCGGCGACGGTGTGAGCGCCGTCGGTGCGGACCTGGTTCGCCTCCTTGGAGTGATAGCAGGGGCGGCAGGCGAAGTTACAGCGGGGAAAGACCCCGTGGGTGCCCTCGCACCCCACCCCGACCTTGCCAAGTGTCTGGGCCGGAGTGCGGACGTGCTCGGGAAGCTCCTGCCAACGCCGCTCGATGGCCGCCTTCGCCTCCGGGTCCACTGGGCGGGTCAACTCGTTCAGGCGGCGGGCAATCGCCCTTGGCGCCGGCCGGCGGCCACCCGATGCCGGGAATGAGCCACTCCTCAATCGCTCTCCTCCTCGTTCTCGATCTCGCCTGCAAAGCGGCGGAGCCTCTCGATGGCCAGCCGATCCTCGGGATGCACCTCACCTTCGCGGGAGACCCTGGAAAGGGCCTCCTTGATCTCCCCGTAGGCCTGGATTTCCAGGCCGCAGCGAAGACAGTGCTCGAGGTGCGCAGAGACCTTGGCCACCTTGGGTGGATCGAGCCGCCCGTCGAGATAGCTCTGGAGCATCCTCCCCACCTCCCGACAGGTGGCCATCTCGACCATCCATTCACGTATTCGGCGCACGCCGCTCATCTGGATGCCCTCCCTTGCACAATTCCCTCCGCCAGGAGCTGGTCCCGGATGCGCCTTCGCGCCCGGTGAAGGCGGCTCATCACCGTTCCCACCGGAACGCCCAGCGCGGTGGCCGCCTCCGGATAGGTGAGGCCGTCCATGTCGACCAGCTCGGCCACCTCACGCATGCGCCGGGGCAGGGTCGAAAGCGCGGCCACCACCGCGGCCCGGAAGAGACGGCCCTCCACCAGGTCCTCCGGCAAAGCGGCATTGTCGGCGGAGGCGTTCTCAGCATCCCGCGGGTCGTCGAGGAGTTCCGGCCGGCGGCGCCGTGTGCGGTTGATCTGGGCGTTGCGCATGATGGTGAAGAGCCAGGCGCGCGGGTGGCGGCCGTCGAAACTCTCGATAGAGCGATAGGCGCGCAGGAGGGTCTCTTGAACCAGATCCTCCGCGTCGTGCTCACCCTTGGTCATGGTTCGCGCCACGTGTAGAAGTATTCCGAGCTCCGGCGTGACATGACGGCGGAACGCCTCCTGGCGCTGCCCGGACGTCAGCGGCTCATGCGGAGACGGCTCGGATCCCCTGGCCCCGCTCATGCGCCTTGTCCGGCTTGTTTGTGCAGCACTCGCGCCCGACGACCCCCGTAGCCATCGCCGAGCAGCTGGGCGGCGGCCTGCTGAACCGCGGTCGACCAGGTGGGATAAGCGTGGACGGTGAGGGCAAGCCGTGCCGCGAACATCGAGGTGCGCATCGCCAGGGCCGGCTCGGCAAGCATCTCTCCGGCGCGCTCGCAGACGATGGTGGCGCCCAGGATTCGGCCGGCCGCCAGGTGGCGCGTAAGCGTCCTGGGCCCGGCGATCAGCTTCACGAAGCCTTCGGTTCGTCTCGCGGCCACCGCCCGGTCGACCTCCGACATCGGCAAATACGCGACACGGGCGCCTGGTGGCGCTTCGGCTTCCATCACACCTATCCTCGCCACCTCCGGGCTCGTGAAGGTGACCGCGGGGATGAATTCGGGCCTGAATCGTGCCAGGGGCACGGGGCTTAGCGCATTGATGGCGCTGATTGCCCCGGTCCGGTAGGCGACGTGGGTGAACTGCAGCGGGGAGGCGACGTCCCCGGCCGCATACACATCGCGTAGCGAGGTCCTGAGGTGTGCGTCGACGCGGATGAAGCCACGGGCATCGAGCGCGACCCCCGCCTCCTCGAGACCTACACCCCCGCTGGCCGGAACACGTCCGACCGCCACCAGCATCGCCTCGGTGCGAAGCGGAGGTCCACCGGCCACGGAGATCTCCAGGCATCGAGGCCCGACCGAACGCACCTCGTGAACCGGCGTGCCGGTGCGTACCTCGACGCCGAGGAGGCGCAGGGACCTCTCCACGATCTCGGAGGCCTCGGGCTCCTCCCGCGGAAGCAGGCGATCCATCGCCTCCAACACGCTCACCCTTGACCCGAGTAGCGCGAAGGCCTCGGCCATCTCGACGCCTATCGGACCGCCACCCAGGATGGCCAGGCTGGCAGGCAGGCGCTCCAGGCCGAAGAGATTCTCGTTGGTCAGGAAATCGGCTCCGGCCAGCCCGGGAATGGGAGGCACAGCCGGGGAGGCGCCGGTCGCGATGACGACCGCTCGGCGCGCGTTGATCCTGCGCCCCTCGACCTCGACCATTCCCCGCCCGGCCAAGCGGGCCAGGCCCGGCACCACGGTGATGCCCTCCCGGGTGATGGCGGCCTCGTCCTCGCCGGCGGCAACCTCCTCGACCGCCCTGCGGACCGATTCCATCGCCTCGGCGAAGCCCAGCCCCCGGTGGGCCGCCTCCAGGAGTGCCTTGGAGGGGACGCAGCCGCTGAAGGTGCAGTCTCCGCCGATCCTCCCCGCCTCGACCAGGGCCACGGCGGCGCCTCGCCTGCGAGCGGTCCGAGCGGCGCCGAGCCCCGCGGATCCTCCCCCGATCACGACGATGTCGAAGTCGGCGTTATTCCCCACGGCCAACTCCTCGCTCCCTGCGCATGGCGCCCAGGTAGCCGATGCTGGCCACCACGTAAGGGGTGAGGTAGTTCACGCCGATACGCGCAATGGTCGCCGTGCCCGTATGGCCGGAGATGACCGCGCCGCCTTCGTTTGCCACGGAGAGAAGCGTGCCGACCACCGCCGCCGTCGGCAGCGCAGTGCGAGCCGTTCGTCCGCTGATGATCGCAAGTACCCCTTGCGCCGGGGCCGGCCGCCGGTACGTCCGGTCGGCCTTTCGCCTCTCCCGGCTGTGGACGGATCCTGTGCCTTGCATGCCCATGCACGGGGAACCCGCCCCCGCTCAGATCCATTCCACCGCCAGGTACGGAACTCGCCCGTCGGCTCGGCTCAGCTCAGCCCGTGTTTCGCAGCCCGGTGGCAATTCCGTTGATGGTGAGCAGGAGGGCGCGCATGAGGCTCGGATCGGGCTCGCCGCCCTCCTCACGGGCCGCGCGCACCCTTTCCAGCAGCTGCACCTGCATCAGTTGCAACGGCAAGAGGTGCTCGTCACGAGTGGCAAGCGTCTGGGCCAGCACCGGCTGGCCGCTGAGCAGGGAGGCGGAGCCGGTAAGGGCGAGAACCTGCTCCACGGCGAGTTCGTACTCCTCTTCGATCGAGGCGAACAGGTACCTGAGCTCGGCGGGAACGAGTGAATCCACGTAGATTCCGGCGACGCTCAGGTTGGTCTTGGCCAGGGTCATCTCCACGTTGGAGACGAAATTGGAGAAGAATGGCCATCCGGAGTGCATGCGGGCCAGCGTCTCTCCCAAGCCGGCGCGGCGCGCGGCCAGGAGTCCCGAGCCGACCCCGAACCATCCCGGGACGATCTGGCGCGACTGGGTCCAGCCGAAGACCCACGGGATGGCCCGCAGCGAGCCGATGTCCGTCCGGGAGGCTCCACGCCGCGACGGGCGCGAGCCGAGGTTCAGGTTGGCCAGCTCCTCCACCGGCGTGGCCGCCGCGAAGTAAGCGGGGAGATCGGGATGGTCCACCAACGACCGGTACCGACGCCGGGACTCGGCTTCGATCAGCTCCATCGCCGACTCCCAGTCACGAAGGCGGTCTTCGCCGACCTGGGGGCGGTCGTGAAGAGCGCCGGCCTCCAAGCAGGCGGCGAGGAGCAGCTCGAGACTCTCCTCGGCCAGCGGCGTAAGGAGGTACTTGTCGGAGATGACCTCTCCTTGTTCGGTCACCTTCATCCGGCCGTCGAAGACGCCCCAGGGCTGGGCCATCACCGCCGCGTAGGTGTTCCCCCCTCCCCGGCCCACCGTCCCCCCGCGGCCGTGGAACAGGCGCAGCCCCACTCCGTGCCGGCGGGCCACGTCGCGCAACTGGCGCTGGGCCTTGTGTATCCCCCACTGCGACGAGGTGATGCCCGCCTCCTTGTTCGAGTCGGAGTAGCCGAGCATCACCTCCTGCACGTCGCCGCGCAGCGAGACGATCCGCCGGTAGGCGGGCACGGAAAGGAGCTCCTCGAGCACCGAGCCGGCGTTCTCGAGCTCGGTGATCGTCTCCAGCAGGGGCACGAAGTCGACCTTTGCCACGCCCGCCGCCGGATCGACCAGACCGGCCTCCTTGGCGAGAACCACCGCGGCAAGCAGGTCGTCGGCTCCCCGGGTCATCGAGACGATGTAGCTTTGGCAGGCATCGGGGCCGAAGCGATCGATGGCCTCACCGATGGCCGCGAAGGTCGCGAAGGTTCGCGCGGGGCCGCCTGAGAGCGGGGGCGGATGGGGGGCGAGAGGCCGCGGCGAGGCGATCTCGCAGGCCAGCCTCTCCTTTCGCTCCGCCCTTTCCAGTTCCTGATAGGGGGTGCCGCCTTCCTCGAGGCGGTCGAAGAGCGGTGCCAGGGCGGCATGGTGGGCGGAGGCATGCTCGCGCACGTCCAGGCTCACCAGCGAAAGACCGAAGGCTGCCGCCTGGCGGACCACCTCCGCCAGCGTTCCCCGAGTCAGTATCCCTCCGCCATTGGCCATGAGTGATCGATGCATGACCATCAGGTCGTCGAGCATCTCCCGGGTCGATCCGTAGTCCTTGCCCGTCCTGTGGCCATCGCCACGCTCGATGCGCGAACGCGTCGCCGCCAGCTTGGCGCGGATGCAGGTGACCTTCAGCCGGTATGGCTCCTCGCTGTTCAGGCGGACGTAACGGGGATCGAGATTGTCGAGGGTCTCCAGATCGGCCCGGATCGAACTCTCCAGCTCGGGCGAGATGGGCGTGAAGCGGACCGAAACGCTCAACTCCTCGACCAGCCGGTCCATCAGCGGCGTCAGCACGGCGATGGCGCGCAGGTGATAGAGGGACATGGCCTCGAGGGTCACCTCCGGGGTCACGAACGGGTTGCCGTCCCGGTCGCCTCCGATCCAGGAGCCGAAGGCGAGGGGCCTCGCGTCAGGAGGCAGCTCGACCCCCAACCGGTCGCAGGCACGGACCAGCTCCTGCATGACCCTGGCAACCGGCTCTCCCGCCAAGGAGTTCAGGTAATACAGTGCATTGCGTGCCTCGTCCATCACCTCGGGCTTTCCGAGACGCAGCTCATCCGTCTGCCAGAGCAGCTCGACCAGCTCGTCGACCCGTCCGGTCCCGGCTTCCTCCCCGTCCAACCAGGAGCGCTCCGGCGAGTCGAGCAAATCACCCAAGGCGCGCAGCTTGGAGAGCACCGACCGGCGGGCGGCCTCGGTCGGATGCGCGGTGAAGACCGGCCGAACCTCCAGGTTGGCCACCAACCGAGCCAGGCTCTCGCGATCGATCTCGCCGGCCTGGATGGCGTTGGCAATCCTCTCGGCGGCCAGTGCCAAGGGCCTGCCGGCTCCCCCGAGTCCGGCTCGGGCCCGATCGGCCTGCTCGGCGATGTTGGCCAGGTGGAAATAGACCGAGAAGGCCCGCGCCAGCTTGGTGGCGGACTCCAGCTTCAGACCGCCCAGCAGGCTTGCCGTCTCACCGATGCGCAAGTCCGAGCCCGAGCGGATCGCCTCGAAGGCCTCGATCAGCTCCGGGCCTTCATGGCGTGCCATGGTCCGCCTCAGGGCCGCGTCCAGCTGCGCGATTTGTGCATGCAATCGATCTGGTGTCGAACCTACGCCTGGCAAGGTTGAGGCACCCCTTCGAATCTTTGACGACTCCTGGCTACCGGCCGGAATGACCTGGCGCGGCCGCCACATCCCCACTCATATGGGTTCCAGGCTAAGAGGGAGTCGGCCGGACCTGGGTTGACCGGGAAGCCTGATTCACCTGGATTTAACGCCCAAGTGCCGTTCCAACAACAAGAGAAGGCACAGGTTGCATGCACTATTCCTCAGGCGCGCACACGTCGTTGTGCGCGCGGGTGAGGTCAGGCCTGCTTCGAGTAGCGCGACACGCGCACGTCCTCACGGGTGACGAAGGTGCCGGGAGCCAGTTCGGCCAGCGCGTCGAGGAAGGATTCCACCTTCTCGGGAGTGTCAATGACCTCCAGCATCACCGGGAGCCCCGAAGCCGCATCCGGGAATCGGCTCGTGCGCACGATGCCCGCCGCGCCGAAGCCCTCCACTCCTCGCCAGACGGTCGCGCCGGCCAATCCCTGCTCACGGGCCAGCTTCAGCAGCGCTTCGTAGAGGCTGCGGTGTCCTGACCGGTCATCCTCGGTCAGGAAGACGACCAGGCGGGTGGCGAGTTCGCTCTCCGCCACTTAACACCTCCCAACGAACGCCCGCGTGGGCTTCGCCACCAAGGATATCTGAGCCGCCGGCCGCCGGTGCGAGCACGGCGCGAAAGCAAAGGCGGGCCGGCCGTGGTAACGTCGACAGCGGCGATGGAGCTCGCCGAAACCGCCGACAGGGCTGATGGCTCCTGCTCCTGGAACCGCCTTTAGGACGCTTAGGAGAGGAGGATCGATGGCGGCGGCGAGCGGTGGCTATGAACCGGCACGGCCCGTTTCACGCCCGGCCCTCGACGCCAGGCGGCGCGCGGCCCGCCTGCGCAGAGCGCGCAGACAGGCCTCCTTGTTGCTGGCGATCGGTGTCGGCGGAGCTCTCGGCGCGCTTGGGCGCTATGCAATCTCGCTTGCTTTGCCGGCGGCTCCCGGGCAAATGCCCTGGGGCGTATTCACCATCAATATCAGCGGAGCCTTGGCGCTCGGCTTCGTTCTCACCATCCTGGCCGAGCAGTTCCCTCGCTCCCGGATGGCGCGTCCGCTGATAGGAACCGGCTTCATCGGCGCCTACACCACCTTCTCGACATGGATGGTGGACGCGGTTTCCTTGATCAGGAGAGGGGATGCGGCCACCGCGCTCGCATATGTGGCGCTCAGCCTGATTGCCGGGCTGGCCGCAGTGGTGATCGGAATGGCCGCGGCGCGATCGCTGGCGCGCTTGCGGCGAGGCATCCAACAGGAGGCGACATGAACCAAAGCTCCCCATCGCGGCACGCCGGACGTCCGGCGATCAGGCTCACGCTCATGCTCGAGACGCGTGCCCATGCCGGGCACGCCAGCCTGGAGAGCCAGATCATGAAGCAGGCACGCAAGGCGAAGCTGGCCGGGGCGACCGTATTCGAGGGCCATGCCGGTTATGGCGCCTCCGGCCACCTGCACCAGGGCCACCTCCTCTCCGACGACCGTCCCCGGGCAATCGTCATCGTCGACGAGCAAGGGCGCATCGAAAGCTTCCTGGAGCAGATCGCCCCCCTCCTCAAAGGGGTCACGGTCAGCCTCGCCGAGGTCGAGGTAGTGGAGCTTTGAGAGCGCTGGAGCCCAGATGACCCTCGGGATGGCGCTCGCCGTGGCACTGGGAGGATTCGTCGGCGCCCCGGCGCGCTTCCTGCTGGACCGCGCCATCTCCGGGCGCATCGAATCGGACCTGCCCTGGGGCACCTTCATGGTCAACATGAGCGGCTCGGTGCTGCTCGGCTTCCTTAGCGGCCTGGATCTGAACGGCCACCTCGGGCCGGTGCCGGCCGCCCTCGCAGCCACCGGGTTCTGCGGCGCTTACACCACCTTTTCCACCTTCACCTTCGAAACGATGAGGCTGTTCGAGGAAGGCGACTACCTGG
>JAKAEN010000245.1 GCA_021818355.1 Actinomycetes bacterium
CCTGAAGGACCGTGCCCGGCCCGGGTTCCTGGGGGCGCTCGAGGCGCTGCTGGAGGCGCTCTCGGGGCCTTCGCATCCCGACCTCGGTCCACTGCAGAGCGGGTTCGTGGGTTTCATCGGCTACGACGTGGTCCGCGAGATCGAGGAGCTCCCCGCCCCCAATCCCGACCCGGTCGGCTTTCCCGACGCCGAGATGGCCCTGATCGGGGACATTGCCTGCTTCGATCACCTCTCCCAACGCATCTTCCTGGTTGCCAACACCCTGGTCGAGCCGGGTTGCGGAGCCGGGCGCCTGGAAGACCTCTACGGCGAGGCCCTGGCCCGCCTGGACACCATGGAGAAGCGGCTGGCCTCGGCCGGCCGCAGCGGCCTGAAGCTCCCCGCCGATCCGCCGCCGGCGCCCGCAAATCTTTCCGCCTCCATCACCTCCCAGGGCTACATGGATGCCGTGGAGGCGGCCAAGGAGCACATCCTGGCCGGCGACATCTTCCAAGTGGTGCTCTCCAAGCGCCACTCCTTCGACCTGGGTTGCGACCCCTTCACCTTTTACCGGGTTCTCCGGCTGAAGAACCCTTCCCCCTACATGTACTTCCTCGACTTCCCACGCATCAAGGTGGCGGGCTCGTCGCCCGAGCCTCTGGTCCGCGTGGAGGGCGAAAGGGTCATCTCCCGCCCCATTGCGGGCACCCGGCCCCGCGGCGCGACCGACGAGGAGGACCGGCGCCTCGCCGCCGAGCTAGCCGAACATCCCAAGGAGCTGGCCGAGCACGTGATGCTGGTCGATCTGGCTCGCAACGACGTGGGCAGGGTGAGCGAGTTCGGGAGCGAGACCATCGACGAGCTGATGACGCTGGAGCGTTATTCGCGGGTGATGCACCTCACCTCGCAGGTTTCGGCGACGCGGCGCGAGGGGGTTTCCATGGTGGACGTCCTGCGCGCCACCATGCCCGCGGGCACCGTCTCGGGCGCGCCAAAGGTGCGGGCGATGGAGATCATCAACGACCTGGAGCCGGTCAAGCGCGGCCCGTACGCAGGGGTGGTGGGCTACTTCGACCTGGCCGGGAACATGGATGTGGCCATCGCCATCCGCACTCTGTTCATCGAGCCTGGCGGGCGGGCCCACCTGCAGGCCGGAGCTGGGATAGTGTATGACTCGGATCCCTCCGCCGAGGACGCGGAGTGCGACAACAAGGCCCGCGCCCTGCTGGAGGCGGCGGCCATCGCCTCCGGCGCGGTAGCGGACGAGTTGCCGGGCGGCTAGGAGGCGAAACTGATGGGAAACGTGATTCTTGGCGCGGCGGCGGCGGCCGTGGAAGTAGCCGGACCGCAGGCGGCACCCTTCCTCCATAGCCAGCTGACCCAGGAGGTGGAGGGGCTCGCCGTGGGTACCGCCGTGCGGACCCTGCTGCTCGAGCCCAACGGTCACATGGTGGTGGTTGCCGAGCTTGCCCGCCTGGAGCCGGAGACCTTCGCGCTCGTTGTGCATCCCACTCTCGCCAACGCCCTCAGCGAACGGCTGAGGCGCTTCCTGATCCGCACCAAGGCCATGATCTCGCCTGCCTACCCGGTGGACCTGGTCAGCTCCAGCGTCGGCATCCCCAGTGCTTTGGGAGCCGGCCTGGCCTGGGTGAAGTCCTCCGCCGACAATCCGGACGAGTCCTTGTCGGCCGCCCTGCGCATGCTCGGTGGAGTCCCCGCGCTCGGGATCGACCTCGACGAAGGGGCGCTGCCGAACTCCCTGGGGGATCTGGCGCCCTATGCCAGCTTCACCAAGGGCTGCTACACCGGCCAGGAGCTGGTCGAGAGGGTCGAGTCGCGCAAGGCGGCGCCACCGCGGCGCCTCTTTGCCGTGGTGGTCTCAGAAGGCCGGGTGTCCTCCGGCGAGGAGCTCTTCTCCCACCACGATCCGGTGGGCAAGGTGTCCAGCGTGGCGGAGCTCTCCGATGAGCAGGCCGAGACCCTGGCCGGGGCCTTTCCCGCCTTCGATCCCTCCTCGCATCTTCTCGCCTGGTGCGTGCTCTCCCGCAACCGCCACCCATCCGAGGTCGAGCGTGCCGGAGCGGAAGGCTCCGAGGAGCGCCGGGTCCGCCTGGTGGAGTTGCACTCCGCCTAGCCGGCCCAAGGTTCCGGCCCGGCCCCGGGAGGCACGGGGCGATCGCGTGACCCGGAGAGGCGCCTCGTCGCACGGGCGCGCGAGTGACTAACCTGATATCCAAACCGGGCTCATCTTTGCCGGTCGCGGGAGGTCGAGAACAAGTTGTCGGTGGAGGGGACTTACCTTGAGGAGATAGTCGCCCACCACCGCGTGCGCGCAGCCCGCGATGGACGGCCCCGCGACGAGCTCTTCGAGCGCGCCAAGCAGGCTCCGATGCCTCCGTCCTTCCACTCCGCCCTGGTTCTTCCCGAGCGCCAGGTCTCGCTCATTGCCGAGTGCAAGAGGCGCTCGCCTTCGCGCGGGGACCTGGCCGAGATTCCCGATCCGGCCGCCCTGGCCGACGCCTACGCGCGCGGAGGGGCGGCAGCCATCTCGGTGCTCACCGACGAGCGCTACTTCTCCGGATCCTTGGACGATCTCCGCTCGATCTCCGCCGGAGTGGGCATCCCCTGCCTGCGCAAGGACTTCACCGTGGACATCGCCGACCTTTGCGACGCCAAGCTGGCCGGAGCGTCCGCGGTGCTTCTGATCGTGGCGGCCCTTGGAGAGGACCAATTGGAGTTCTTCTTGATGATCGCGGCCGACCTGGGGCTCGACGCCCTGGTGGAGGTGCACACGGCCCAGGAGGTCGCTGTCGCCAACTCCCTGGGCGCCTCCATCGTCGGAATCAACCAGCGCAATCTGCATGACTTCTCCATCGACCAGCACCTCGGCGCCGAGCTCATCTGTGAGATCGACAGGCATGCAGCCAAGGTCATCGAGAGCGGGATAACCACGCTCGAGCAGGTGGCACTGGCCGCCGAGGCGGGCTTCGACGCCATGCTGGTCGGCGAGGCCCTGGTGCGCGACTCCGATCCCGCCGCGGGCGCGGCGCGCTTCGTGGCGGCCGGAAGGGCCGGCGCGTAGCCGTGTTCGTCAAGATCTGCGGCATCACCAACGAAGAGGACGCGCTCCTGAGCGTGGCGCTCGGCGCCGACGCCCTGGGTTTCATATTGGCGCCCTCCCGCCGGAGGGTGACCCCATCACAGGTGGCCGACATCGTCAAGCGGCTTCCCTCGGAGGTTGCCACCTTCGGCGTCTTTGTCGACGAGGACCCCGAGATCGTCGCCCACCTGGTGGACGAGATCGGCCTGACCGGCGCCCAGCTGCACGGTTCGGAGGGGATCCGCACCCTGGAGGCGATGCGCCCCCGGGTGCGCTTCCTGATCAAGGCGGTCTCGGCCGACGGCATGTCGATAGCCCCTTACCTGGACTATCCCGTGGACGCGCTTCTGCTCGACTCCGAGCAGCCCGGCTCGGGGCTCGCCTTCGACTGGTCTCTGATCGACGCGCCCCGCCTGCGCAAGCGGATAATCCTGGCCGGTGGCCTGAGGCCCGGCAATGTGGCCGAGGCGATCGCCACCGTGAAGCCCTGGGGCGTGGACGTCTCCAGTGGCGTGGAGGCGTCACCCGGACGCAAGGATCCGGTGGCGCTGCGCACCTTCATCTCCAACGCCCGCTTTGCTTTCGAGCGCCTCGGCGAGGATGCCGCTTCCGGCGGCGGGCGCGGCGAGGCCTACAACTGGGAGGAGAACCTTTGACCTCTGCCTTTGCCAATCCCGGCTCCCCCTCGGGCTACTTTGGCGACTTCGGTGGCCGCTTCGTGCCCGAGCCTCTAATGGCCGCGGTACGCGAACTCGAGGATCTCTTCACCGGTGCCTGGGAGGATCCCGCCTTCCAGGAGGAGTACCGCTCCATCCTGTCCGGCTACGCCGGCCGGCCCACACCGGTCACCTACTGCGCCAACCTCTCAAAGGACCTGGGGATCGAGCTCTACCTGAAGCGCGAGGACCTGACCCACACCGGCAGCCACAAGATCAACAATGTCGTGGGCCAGGCTCTTCTGACCAGAAGGATGGGAAAGAG
>JAKAEN010000246.1 GCA_021818355.1 Actinomycetes bacterium
CCGTCGATGATGTGCCCCAGCCGGTCCTTCTTGGTGCGCAGGTAGGCGATGTTGTTGGGATTGGGGGCGATGTTGAGAGAAACCCTCTCGACAATGTCGAGCCCGAACCCCGCCAGGCCCCCGTATTTCGCGGGGTTGTTGGTCATCAGGCGCATCTTCCCCACACCGAGATCGACAAGGATCTGGGCGCCGATCCCGTACTCCCGGGAGTCCACCGGAAGCCCGAGTTCGAGGTTGGCATCGACGGTGTCGAGGCCCTTCTCCTGCAACGAGTAGGCGCGGATCTTGTGAGCGATGCCGATTCCCCGTCCTTCGTGGCCACGCAGGTAGACGATCACTCCGAGCCCTTCTTCGGCGATGGTCCGCATGGCCGCCTGCAGCTGGGGCCCGCAGTCGCAGCGCTCGGATCCGAAGACGTCCCCAGTCAGGCACTCGGAGTGGACACGAACCAGCGTGGGCGTGTCGGGATCGATCTCCCCCATGACCAGAGCGAAGTGATTCTCGGAGTCGAGGACCGACTGATAGACGATTCCCGTGAAATCTCCGTAGGCGGTCGGGATCTTCGCCTCCGCGCCATCCACCCGCTGTACCAGCTTCTCCTTCGTGCGCCGATAGCGCACCAGATCGGCGATCGAGACCATCAGCAGGCCGTGCTCCTCGGCGAAGCGCTCCAGCTCGTCGAAGCGGGCCATGGACACCTTGTCCTTGGTCACGATCTCGCAAAGGATCCCCGAGGGCTGCAGGCCCGCGAGCTTGGCCAGGTCGACGCTGGCCTCGGTATGACCCTGGCGTTTGAGAACCCCTCCCTCGCGGTAGCGCAGGGGCAGGATGTGCCCGGGCCGTGCCAGGTCCCGGGGCTTGGCATCAGGATCCACCAGGGTACGGATGGTGGTCGCCCGGTCTGCCGCCGAGATGCCCGTCGTGGTTCCGTGCGCGGCGTCGACCGTCACGGTGAACGCGGTGCGCTGGGACTCGGTGTTCTCATGCACCATCAAGGGGATGTCGAGATCGTCGAGACGATCGCCGGTCACGGCGATGCAGATCAAGCCGGAGGTGTATTCGAGGTAGAAGGAGATCGCCTCGGGAGTGACGAACTCCGACGCCATTATCAGGTCGCCCTCGTTCTCCCGGTCCTCGTCGTCTACGACGACCACCATCTGTCCGCGCCGTATGGCTTCCACGGCATCGGCAATCGACGCTAAAGGCATCTCGCTCCTTGCATACGGTCCCGGGGCTAACTGCCTCCAGGCTCTCCCAGGCGCGCATCGATCATCCGGGCCACGTACTTTGCAATAACGTCGAATTCGAGGTTGACTTCGTCACCTGGTCTCTTTACCCCCAGTGTAGTTACCTCGGCGGTATGTGGGATAATCGCGATTTCCACCCACCCTTGTCCGTGATCCGCCACGGTCAGGCTTACGCCGTCGATCGCCACCGACCCCTTGTCGACCACGAAGGCGTCGAAGCTCACCGGATAGGCGATGCGAAGGCGCGGGGCGGGCGACACCACCTTTCCGGTGCCGTCCACATGGCCAAGCACCATGTGACCCCCGAAGACGTCTCCTGCCGCCATGGGGCGCTCCAGGTTGACCGCGGACCGGAGTGGAAGGCGGCCCAGGTCTGTCTTGGTGAGGGTCTCCTCCACCAGGTCGGCGTAGAAGACGTCCCCCGAGGATCCCACCACGGTCAGGCAGCATCCGGAGACCGCGATCGACTCCCCCACCTCGAAGACGGACTTTCCGGGCCAGCGAAACCCGAAGCGCGATCCATCTCGTGATACGAGAGTCCCTACCTCCTGCACGAGCCCGGTGAACACGGTTCCTCCCTAATTATCGTGTGAAGCCGCACCCGGCGGCCTGATACCAATCGGGGCGCTCCGCCCGTCAGCCAAGTACGGGGGCGGAGCCTGCGCGCGCCCGGCCGCGCAGCCATTCGGCCGTCGACATTGGCCGTCCGCCTTCGGGCTGCACCCGCAGGAGCCGTAGCAGCCCCGGGGAGCATGCCACCGCCTCGCCGGTCATCTCGCCAGGCGCCAGGCCGGCGGCCTCGACGGCATCCGCTTCGGCTACGGCCATGGCTTCAAGAACCTTGAGGCGCTTGCCCCCCGCCATGCACCACGCCCCGCCAACCCGCGACTGCCGCGCGGCCAGCTCGGCGGGGGCGCCAAAGTCGATGCGCAGGTCGTCTTGGGTGAGCTTGCTGGCATAGGTGGTGGCGCCGGCCTGCGGACGCGGAGCCGAAAAAGCCGGTCCGCCAAGGCGCAAGGCGTCGCAAAGCATCCCGGCCCCCAGGGCGGCCAAGCGGCTCCGAAGCTCCTGTGCGGTCTCGCGCGCGCCTATTGGCACCCTGGCCTCGGCAAAGACTTCGCCTTCGTCGAGACCCTCCTCCACCGCCATCAGGCAGACGCCCGTCGCCTCGTCCCCGGCCAGGATGGCCCTCTCCACCGGGGCGGCCCCCCGCCAACGCGGCAGGAGGGAGAAGTGGATGTTCACGAGCGGCAACAACTCAAGAGTCGCTGCGCGGAGGATGCGCCCGTAGGCGACCACGACGCCGAGGTGGAGATCCTCGCCGGCGAGCTCGGAGGGGTCGTGAAGCACCTCGATGCCGTGATCCGCGGCAACCCGGGCCACCGGGGTCGGCACGGGCGCTCCACGGCGGGTCCGGCGCTTGTCCACGTTGGTGACGACAACGAGCGGGGCGAAGCCCTCCGCAATCATCCGCTCGAGCACCTGGGCGGCCTCGGCGGGCGAGCCGAAGAAGGCGGTCCTGGGCTTTGCCGGCAGACCGGGAAAGCGCTGGTCCAAGGAGGCTTACCGCCTCCCGACCGCGATGCGCCGAAGCTCCCGCTTTGCCTCGCGCAGCTGGTCCTCGTCGAGGCGCTGTACAAGCAGCACGCCGTTCAGATGATCCAGCTCGTGCTGGAAGACCCGAGCCTCGAGATCCTCCGCGTCGACGGAGACGCGATTGCCGTCGAGGTCCAGCCCTTCCAGGTGAACGCGCTTCGGCCGGACGATGGGCCAGTAGAGCCCCGGCACCGAAAGGCAGCCCTCCTCGTAGGTCCACTGCCCGTCGGACTCGGTGATCTCAGGATTTATGACCACCTTGGCACCGGCACCGATGTCGTAGACGAACATCCGCTTGGAGATCCCGATCTGATTGGCCGCCAGGCCCACGCCCGGCGCCTTGTGCATAACTTCGATCATGTCGGCCGCCAGCTTGGCGATCGAGGCGTCGATATCGTCCACGACCTGAGTGGGTTGCTTCAGGACCGGATCACCGTAGATGCGGATGGGATACTGGGACACGCAACAAAGCATAATTCGCACGGGTGCGTAGTCGTGAGGATACGCTCTCAGCTAAACCGGGTCACGCTGGGCGAACGAAACTACGGGGGATGAGCCGATGGCAACAAGGGCGGAATTGTCGAGAGCCTTCTATCAGGCGTACGAGCCGGTCCACTCGGCGATCTACTTCGTGCAGGCAGCCCAGGACGCCTACGCCGACGCCGGTCTCAAGCCGGGGTGGATGGGGTACTTCGCTTCCCGGTCCGCGCCGATGGGCAGAGTGGGAGCCGAAGTCGTGGCGGCCACCTTCTACTCCTTCGCCCCCGGCCTCGTAGCCCGCTCGATACCTTCGGCCTGGGAGCTCGCCTCTCCGGAGCAAGTGACCGAGGCGCGCCTCAGGGCCGTGGGAGCCATGATGTCCACCGCTCTGGCCGACGAGGACGCCGGCGGCCTGGATCGCCTTTGCGGCACGCTCGAGCCGGTGGCCACGGCCCTTCCCATAGCCGGCCATCCCCTGTATGGAGGGCATCTCTCCGTACAGCTCGTCGACGATCCCGCCGTGCGCCTGTGGCAGATAGTGACCCTCTTTCGCGAGCATCGCGGGGACACCCACATGGCGCTGTTGGCCGGCAACGGGTTGAGCTCGATGGAGGCGAACATCATCCACCACCTGGATGGCCGGGCCACCAAGGAGTTCCTTACGCGGTCACGCGGATACCGCGAGGAGGACTGGTCCGCGGGCGTGG
>JAKAEN010000247.1 GCA_021818355.1 Actinomycetes bacterium
GCATTTCGAGGGTGCCCATACCGACGCCGAGACGCGCAACTCGATCCTGGATGAGTCCCTGGTCGGCCATTTGGCGGTGCTGCAGGACGGGTTCCCGGCGGTCATTCCCACCACCTTTGCCCGGGTGGGCGACGTCCTCTACATCCACGGATCGAGCAAGAACAGGGCGATGCGCATCGCGGCGGGCAACCCGGCCTGCTTCGAGGTGACCATCCTGGACGGACTGGTCTATGCGGCCAGCGCCTTCAATCACTCCATGAACTACCGCTCCGTGGTCGTCTACGGCATCCCCGAGCTGATCACCCAAGAGGCCGAGAAGCGCTCGGCCCTGCGGGCGATCGTCGACCGCTTCGAGCAGGGGCGCTCTGCGAAGCTTCGCGACGACACCGAGGACGAGCTCCGCCAGACCATGGTGCTGAAGCTCGACCTCGCCCACGCTTCCACCAAAATACGGACCGGCCCACCCGGCGAGGATCTCGACGGCCTCGCAGACGGTACCTTCGTGGGCGTGGTGCCGCTGGCCAGCCGTGCGAAGGGCCAGGAAGCGGCCCCCGGCTCGCGGGCCGACACCGTCGTCCTACCGGCCGAGTTGAACCTGGGGTAGCACTGGTGCGCTTCACGTGGTTTCAAGTCGCCGGCGGTATCGCGGGCGCAAAGGCGGAGTTCGCCGCCGAGCGGATACCCGCGCACACCCTGGAGGAGATGGCGGGCATTTACACCTCTGGCGGGGTGGTTGCCATTGCCACCGACACCGTCTACGGCTTGAGCGCGCTTGTCGACGGAGAGGGCATATCCAAGGTCTTTGCAGCCAAGGGGCGTCCCCGGGGGGTGGCGCTGCCGGTCTTCGCGCCCTCCATCGAGGCTGCACTCTCCCTCTGCGACCCCGGCGATCTCCGGGCAAACGAGCGCCTGAGGACCCTCGGATCCGCATTCTGGCCCGGGGCGCTGACTGTCGTAATGGGGAGAGCCTCCACCTTCACCGCCGATCTCGGGGGGCCGGATTCTTCCAGCGTGGGCATTCGCGTGCCTCGAGGCGCCGTCTTGGCGCAGCTGCTGGAGCGGGTGGGGCCCTTTGTGGCCACCTCGGCCAACCTGCACGGCAGGCCACCGATAACCAGATCCGAGGAGTTCTTCCGGGCCGAGAACGCCCCGTTGATGGACCACGTCGACGGCATCCTTTCCGACGCGCTCCCTCCCATAGGTACCCCCTCCACCGTGGTGGACCTGCGCGGAGCCGACATCCAAATCCTGCGCCAGGGAGCAATCTCCGAGGAAAGCATCCGCAGCTTGCTGGCGTAGAGGGCGCCGGGCGTCACTTGACTCCACCCTGCGGGGTGGGGAATAGTTGGAGCGTGCGCCCAGCAGGTGAAATGAGCAGGCGCGATGCAATCCGGCCCCGGCTTCGCACCGCAATCAGCGCTACGGAGGGTCGCGGCACCTCATTCATGGGGCATCTCCGATGACTGCGGCCATCCAGACCTCCGGCCTCGGAAAGACCTATGGCTCCACCGTTGCCGTCTCGGACCTTGATCTCGTGGTCGAACCCGGAGAGGTCTATGGCTTTCTCGGCCCCAACGGCGCGGGCAAGACCACGACGATCCGCATGCTCCTCGCACTGCAGCGCCCTACCGCCGGCGGCGCTTCGATTCTCGGTCTCGATCCCTGGCGGGAATCCGTGGACCTCCACCGGCGGGTTGGCTACCTGCCGGGTGACCTGGAGCTCTACCCGCGCATGACCGGGCGCCAGCATCTCGAATGGTTCGCACGGATCCGGGGTGAAGAGAGCCTGGCGCGTGCCCGGGAGCTCTCCGAGCGCTTCGACGTGGTGCTGGACCGCCCCACCCACGAACTTTCCAAGGGCAACCGGCAGAAGGTCGGCCTGGTGCTCGCTCTCATGCACTCTCCGGAGCTTCTGGTGCTGGACGAGCCCACCTCGGGTCTCGAT
Source organism: Actinomycetes bacterium (assembly GCA_021818355.1). Lineage (GTDB taxonomy): Bacteria > Actinomycetota > Acidimicrobiia > Acidimicrobiales > Acidimicrobiaceae > Acidithrix. Next base: position 1,946 of record JAKAEN010000247.1, read on the forward strand.
CCGCTTATGCAGCACGAGTTCGAGAAGCTCGTACACGAGGTGGTCGCCGAAGGTAGGACCGTGTTTCTCTCCTCTCACGAGCTCGACGAGGTGCAGCGCCTGGCCGACCGGGTGGCGATCATCAGATCCGGGCGTTTGGTGGCCACCGACTCGGTGGAGAGCCTTAGGCGCAGCGCTCCCCAGCGGGTGGAGGCCTGGTTTGCCACCCCGGTTGACCCTGCGCCTTTCACGGCCCTGGCGGGTGTGCGGGTCCTCTCCGCCGAGGACGGGCACCTGGTTCTACGGGTCTCCGGAGGCATTGCGCCGGTGCTGCGCGAGATCGCCGCGCTCGAACCTCTGGATCTTCTCGCCCGTCACGCCGACCTCGATGAGCTCTTCCTCGATCTCTACCGGGGCTCTGAAAAGGCTGGCGACGATGCGGACTGAGATCGCGCGCCTCGACCTGGGCATACGCCGGCGCCTGATGATCGGGTACCTGGTGGGGATGGCTCTTTACACCTTCATAGTGGTGGCCATGTATCCCGCCTTCAAGGACTCGGAATCGCTGAACAAGCTGATCCAGGCCGACTCCACCGCTGCGGCGCTCTTTGGCGTGAGCGGAAGCATCACTTCGGTGGGAGGCTGGCTCAACGGAAACATCTACGCGAACTTCCTTCCACTCATAATGCTGCTACTGACTGTTGGCTACGGTGCGTCCTCGCTTGCCGGCCAGGACGAGGAGGGGACACTCTGCCTGCTGGCCACCCTTCCCATTCCGAGGTCGCGGATCGTCTTGCAGAAGATCGGCGCAATGGGGGCCCAGGGCGCGGCACTGGCCGTCGTAGTAGGCGCCTTCGTGCTCTTGGGCAACTCCTTTGGGCTGGCGGTGAGTTTCGGCAACGTGGCGGCGATCTCTGTTTCCAGTCTTCTGCTGGGACTGGACTTCGGGCTCCTGGCGATGGCGGCCGGCGCGGCGCTCGGCCGGCGAGGAGCAGCCATCGGAGCGGCCAGTGCCCTTGCGGCGGCTTCGTATCTGCTCAGCTCGCTTGCACCCGTCGTGAACACCGTCAAGCCAGGGCGCTACCTCTCCCTCTTCTACTGGTCGATCGGGAACGGCCAGATAACCGCCGGCGTCAGTGCGGTGGACTACGGCGTGCTGGCCGTGGTTGGCGTTCTGCTTGCCGCCTTGGTGATCATCTTGTTCCGCAGGGCGGATCTTCACTGAGCCAACTGCAACCCTGGGGAGATGCCGGTCAAGGCAAGAGCGCCTGGTCCAGGTGAATGCACGGTGTTCGGTGACAAGAGCGACGTAGCATTCGACCGCAAAGGCTTCGTCGGCGTCGATGTCGTCTGCGGCGAGGAGAGGGCGACGAGCGCTCCGTGGCTGGACCGGTGTGGCGGTGTAGCATGGATGCGATCAGTCGCAACCGAGCGTGAGTGCCTAACTCTTACCCGGTGCATACGTGACCCGCTTTTCGGAGGACTCGCTCAATGTCAAGCCAGGTAGGCGATGTGTATCCCGATGTCTCGAGCGCAGATCCTGCGCTGGCTGCGATCCTGCAAGAGGAGATCGGACGCCAGACGACGACGTTGCAGCTCATCGCGTCTGAGAACTTCACCTCCCGCGCCGTCTTGGAGGCGAGCGGTTCGATTCTCACGAACAAGTACGCCGAGGGCTACCCGTCGAAGCGCTATTACGGCGGCAACCAGTTCATCGACCAGGTCGAAGATCTTGCTCGCGAGCGCTTGAAGGCTCTATTCAACGCCGAGCACGCCAACGTGCAGCCCCACGCGGGCGCCAACGCCAACGCGGCTGCGTATCTTGCTCTTCTAAAGCCAGGCGACACCGTGCTTGCCATGCGCCTGGATCAGGGCGGACACCTGACCCACGGCTCCCCGGTCAACTTTTCCGGTCAGTTCTATCGATTCATCGCCTATGGCGTCACGCCGGCTGACGGGGACATAGGCGAGCGGATCGATTTCGACCAGATGGCATCCCTAGCCAAGGCCGAGCGCCCCAAGCTGATCGTGGTTGGCGCGACCGCCTATCCACGCATGATCGATGTTGCCCCTGTGCGGGAGATCGCTGATGAGATCGATG